>NZ_JFJV02000043.1:0-4975 GCF_000611145.1 Cupriavidus sp. SK-3
CGGCACCAGTGCGGCAGCGCGCGCTGCCGGGTCCACGGTTTCCACCGTCATGCCTTCCTTGAGCCGGTCCGCGCCGTCGATCACCACGCGCTGGCCGGGCTGCACGCCCTTGGTCACGACGGTACGCTCGCCGTCGGACGGCCCCAGCGTGACCACCTGGACCTTGACCTTGCTGCTCTCGTCCACCACATACACGAAGGTACCTTGCTGGCCGCGCTGGATGGCCGCCACCGGCACCACGGTGGCATCCTCGATGGTGTCCACGCGCGTGCGCATGTTGACGAACTGGTTAGGGAACAGCAGGCCGTCGGTATTCTGGAAGATCGCCTTGAGCTTGACCGTCCCGGTGGTGGTGTCGATCTGGTTGTCGGTGGTCAGCAGCGTGCCCTCGGCCAGCCGGTTGCGCGCCTGGCGGTCCCAGGCCTGGACCGGAATGGTCTCGCCGGCATGCAGGCGCCTGAGTACCGAAGGCAGGTTGTCTTCGGGAATGGTGTAGAGCACGGCGATCGGCTGGATCTGGGTGATCAGGGCGATGCCGTTGGTGTCACTGGTGCTGACGATATTGCCCGGATCGACCTGCCGCAGGCCGATGCGGCCCGAAGCCGGCGCCACGATGCGGGTGTAGCCCAGTTGCAGGCGGGCGCTGTCCACGTTGGCCTGGTCGGTCTTGACCACGCCTTCGTACTGGCGCACCAGCGCGTCCTGGGTGTCGACCTGCTGGCTGGAGATCGAGTCCTGCCCAAGCAGGGTGCGGTAGCGCTTCTGGTCCAGGCGGGCGTTTTCGAGCAGTGCGCGGTCGCGCGCCAGCGTGCCCACGGCCTGGTCCAGCGTGGCCTGGAACGGGCGGGGGTCGATCTCGGCAAGGACATCGCCGGCCTTGACCATCTGGCCTTCCTTGAACAGCACCTTGAGCAGCGGACCCGACACCTGGGCCCGCACGGTCACGTTGGCCACCGGCGTGACGTTGCCCAGGCCGTTGAGGATGACTTCCATATTACGTTGGGCCACGGTGCTGACCACCACCGGCGAGCGCTGGCCACCGGGGCCACCGGGGCCGCCGGGACCGCCGCGGCCGCCGGGACCACCGGCTGCGCCGGGCGCCCCAGGGGCGCTGGCGGCGGGGGCACGGTGCTTATACCAGTACCAGCCGCCGCCGGCCAATAGCAGGATCAGCGCGGTGGCGATCAGTTTGCGGCGGCGCGAGGCAGCCTTGGGCGGCGGTGGCAGCTTAGCCTGTTGATGTTCTTCGGGTTTGGCCATGACCGGATCCTGGGAGCGACGCGAAAAAGAGAGCGCGTTCGAACAAATTTCGGGGTAAGAGAGGCAGCAGTATGCCGTAATGCCATCGGCACGTGCCGCAGGCAGCACGCGGCTTGTGGTGGCCGGGCGGCATCGGGGCGGGACCGTTTAGTCCGGCGACCGCCGGCAACGGCAAACATAAGCGAAGCATAATGCGCCTTGATGCTCCTCGTGTTTCAACGCCGGCATCCATTCTTACAGACCATTACCAGCGGCTCGGGTGTAATGCCCTGAAACAATTCGCCCGGATTGCCGCGCCCAGCCTAGCTATCATCTGCCTATGCGAGTCAATCAGCCTACCCAGATTCTGGTCGTCGACGACGATCCCGAACTCCGCGACCTGCTGCGCGAGTATTTAAGCCAGCAGGGTTTCGCCGTGTCCGTGCTGCACGATGGCGAAGGGTTGCAGGCGCGCCTGGAGCGCGAGCGGCCAGCCCTGATCGTGCTCGACCTGATGATGCCGAAGGTGGACGGCCTGACGGCGCTGCGCAACCTGCGCGCCAAGAACGACGACATTCCCGTGATCCTGCTGACCGCGCGCAGCGACGAGATCGACCGCATCGTCGGGCTGGAGATTGGCGCCGACGATTATCTCGGCAAGCCGTTTTCGCCGCGCGAACTGCTGGCCCGCATCAATGCCGTGCTGCGCCGCAAGCTGGCGCGCCCGGCCGCCGCGCCGGAAGACCGCGAGGGCATCGCCTTCGGGCCCTTCCGTGTCAACTTTCGCCAGCGCGCGCTGGCGCGCGCCGGCGAGCAGGTGGCGATCAGCGATACCGAGTTCGCGCTGCTCAAGTTGCTGTTGATGCATCCGCTGGAGGTGCTGTCACGCGAGCGCATCGTGGAACTGATGTACGGCACCGCCAGCGGCATCAGCGATCGCGGCATCGACGTGCAGATCTGGCGCCTGCGCCGCCTGCTCGACGAGGACGCCCAGCGTCCCCGCTACATCCAGACCGTGCGGGGGCGAGGCTATACCTTCGTGCCTGACGAAGCAGACGACATACCGCAATGAAGCTGCGCATCGATACGCTGTTCGGACGCATCGCGCTGCTGATCGCAGCCGTGCTGGTGCTGAGCCATTTTTCCTGGCTTGCCATCCTGCGCATGGATCGCCGCCAGCAGCAGGTGGATTACTCCGTCGAACAGATGATGTTCCAGTTCGAGAGCATCCAGCGCGCGCTCGCCGTGCAGCCTCCGGCCAGGCTGCCGAGCCTGGTGGAAGTGGCCAGCGAGGCCAGCGCGGCGGAGCATACCGTGGCGGCCAAGGGCAGGGCGCGCCGGCTGGTCGAGAAGTTCGCGCAGCGCATGCCGGCCGGTACCCAGGTGCGGCTCGAAGAAGAAGAGACGTCGCGCATCTGGATCAAGCTACCCCAGCGGCAGGACTGGATCGCGATGCCGGTGCTGTGGGTGCTCAACCCGCCGCCCGACAATCGCCTGCTGCCCGGCGTGATCCTGGTGGTCGGGGTGGCCATGGCGGTGGCCTTGCTGATCGCCTGGCAGATCCAGCGCCCGGTGCGCGACATGGCCGCGGCCGCCGAGCAGTTGTCGCGCCAGCACACCGTCGAGCCGCTGCGCGAACGTGGCCCGCACGAGTTGCGCCAGTTGATCGTGCGTTTCAATCGGATGATGGCCGACCTGACCCGTATCGACCAGGAACGCAACACCATGCTGGCCGGTATCGCCCACGACCTCAAGACGCCGCTGGCGCGGCTGCGGCTGCGCGCCGAGATGCTGGCCGATCCCAAGGCGGCGGCTGGCGTCACGCGTGACGTCGAATCCATGTCGGCCATCGTCGAACAATTCCTCACCTTCGCCCAGAGTGGCGAGCCAGCCGCCCGGCCGGTGCCGGTGGACCGCCGCATCGGCGAATTGGCCGCATCGCTGGCGGAGCAGGACAAGCCGGTGGAAGTGTCGCTGATGGCAGGCGAAGGATTCCGCATGATTGCCACCCAGCTCGACCGCATCGTTGGCAACCTGATCGACAACGCCTATGCCTATGGCGCTCCGCCGGTGCTGCTCAGTACCTCGCGCCAGGCCGATGGCTGGCACATGGTGGTGGAAGACCACGGCGAAGGCATTCCGCCGGAAGCAATGGACAAGGTAACGCTGCCGTTCGTGCGGCTGGATCCGGCGCGCGGCGGCAATGCGCATTCGGGCCTGGGCCTGGCCATCGTGGACCGGCTAGTGCGCCAGGCAGGCGGGCGGCTCGTGCTGGAAAACCGTGCCGAGGGCGGGTTGCGGGTGGAAATGGTGTTTCCGTTCGCGGCGCTGGCACAGGCGGCCTGACCGCTGTTTCATACGCAGCTTCGGCGCCGCGCCGGCTACCGGCTGCGGCGTCCCGGAGCGTATCAATCCTGAAACACTTTCCGGTAAATTCTCCCGCCGCGGACGCTTCCGCCTGGCGTCATGACCACGCGGGCCAGACGATGTCTCGCATGGTACGCAGATTGCTGCACGTACTTGCTCTGTGCGCTTTGGCGACGCGTAGTGCCATTCCAGTTGATCAGGAGACGCATCATGGCAACTTTCGTAGCACTCTTAAACTTTACCGACCAGGGAATCCGTACCGTAAAAGACACAACCAAGCGCGCCGCTGCCGTTCGCGAATTGGCGAAGAAAAACGGCATCGACATGAAAGACATCTACTGGACGCTCGGGCAATATGACCTTGTAGTGACCTTTACGGCGCCAGACGAAGCTACCATGACCGCGTTCGGCCTGTCCCTGGGTATGGCTGGCAATGTGCGCACCCAGACGCTGCGTGCCTTCTCCGCGGACGAGATGAACGACATCCTCAGCAAGATGCCGTAAGCGCATTCGTTCTCACCGCCTCGCCAAGAAGAAAGCCCGCTTTGTGCGGGCTTTCTTCTTGGCTCGGATGCATTCCGCCTTCAGGCGCCGGGCACCTTCTTCTTTTCCCCGATGCGGCTTTCCTTGCCCGCCAGCAGCTTGCCGATGTTCTGGCGATGGCGGACCACCAGCAACACGCTGATCGCGAAGACTGCGCCGGCAATCACGTCCACGCCCTGCATCAGCACATAGAAAAAGGGCGCGAAGACCGCGGACACCAGCGCCGCCAGCGACGAATAGCGGAAGAAGAACGCCATGATCAGCCAGGTGGCCAGCGTGCCCGCGCCCAGCAGCGGATCGATGGCGAACAGGATGCCCGCGGCGGTAGCCACGCCCTTGCCGCCGGCGAACCGGAAGAAGACCGGGAACAGGTGGCCCAGGAAGACCGCCACGGCCACCATCGCGATGCCGGTGTCGTCCAGGCCGTAGGCCGGGCCGAAACGCTCCGCCAGCCAGACCGCCAGCCAGCCTTTCAAGGCGTCGCCGATCAGCGTCAGTACGGCGGCTTTCTTGTTGCCGCTGCGCAGGACGTTGGTGGCGCCAGGATTGCCGGAGCCGTAGGTGTGCGGGTCAGGAAGGTTCATGGCCTTGCTGACCACGACGGCGAAGGAAATGGAGCCGATCAGGTAGGCGGCGAGGGCGAAGATTAGGTTGGCCATTTGGGGGAACCGGGTATTTGAGGCTGGCGGGATTGTAGCGTGGAAGGGGGGTGTTTTCTTTGGGGACTTCCCGGAGGGGGGGATGGGGGGCTTGTTACGGTGTGCGAAACCGTTGGGTTTTGATTGCTGGGTGGGTCTTTGGATTTGGCGGTGTTGGTTGTTGGACC
>NZ_JFJV02000044.1:0-9660 GCF_000611145.1 Cupriavidus sp. SK-3
TGGTGCCCAAGAAGCAGTGGAAGAAGACCGACCCGGTGAGGATCGAGGTGCGCGGCAGCACACTGGAGCTGGCGGGCGTTGCCGTCGATGGTGGCGACGGCAAGCATGGCGGCGGCGTGGGCAGACCAGCCACGGTGCAAGCGGCTGCTCGCTTGCCGATGTCACGGCACGCGGGATGATACCGGTGCCACTTCACTGAAGAGGCGAAAGACGATGACGAATTCAATCAACGCAGCGCACGCACCGCAGCCGCAGGTGCCTGCCGCATTGCCGTCGGCATGGGGCGACGCCGCGGCGATGCATCCCGGTTACTGGCTCACTTTCGTCGGCAGGCGCTATCCCGGCCTGTTTGCGGCAACGGACAAGTTGCGCGCCTCGCGCGATCCTGCGGTGCGGGTATGGCCTGACCACTACTACATTCCATACACGCCTCTGCGGAACATGGTGATGCGCGGACTTGGTTTTCGCTCAGGCGACACGATACCGGCGGAGCTGTCCGATGAGTTTAACTTTGCGGCGTCAATGGCGGCCTGGCGCGTGACGCAGGGGATATACCGCATCGACCCGACGGTCTACGATGCCTTGTGCGCGACGCCTGTGACAGGGGAATTGCCCGTGGAGTTGTTGCGGCACTTGCCTGAATGGTGTGTCTATCTAGAGACCCCCGGCATGCACTGGGACCATCTTCCCATTTATGGCGTCTTTGCCAACCTGTGGGGCGACGGCGACGGCGCCGAGGTGCTGACGCTGCATCTCAATCACACCAGCGGCCCGCTCGCCTGCCCGGTCGATCTGACCCACCGCACATTGGGCGAGGCTATTCGCGGCCAGTTTCAAAGCATGCGTAGCGCCGGCATGGTGGTCGAACCGGCTTTTGAGCGAAATATGCCGACGCTGCTGCCGCGTATTCTCTCGCTGCTCCTGTACCTGTGCAGCGAAGCCGCCGAAATCGGGGATGGTGCATCCCGGCCATCGCGGCCGGTGCCCAAGCGCACCAAGAAGGGGGTGCGCATGTTCGCCGCGCAGCGGCCGGTATGCTGGGATGTTGCCACGCGCCTGGGCGCCGCGCTGCGCCGTGCTGGCCCTGATGCCGCTGGCGATGCCGCCGGCGCTGGCGATGGTGCCGGGACTCATGCCGGCCCGCGCCCGCACATCCGGCGGGCACACTGGCACACCTACCTGAGCGGCCCGCGTGATAGCGCGAAGCGCACCTTACGCTGGATGCCACCCATTGCAGTCAA
Organism: Cupriavidus sp. SK-3; assembly: GCF_000611145.1. Lineage (NCBI taxonomy): Bacteria > Pseudomonadati > Pseudomonadota > Betaproteobacteria > Burkholderiales > Burkholderiaceae > Cupriavidus > Cupriavidus sp. SK-3. The sequence goes on from NZ_JFJV02000044.1 coordinate 1,242, forward strand.
CGTCGAAACGCCGGACGATCTGGTACCCACGTTGCGCAGTGCTGGCACGGCGGACAAGGCGGGTGCCCGGTAGGGGGGGCTAGCGATGGGATCGCGGCCTGCGTGAGCGCTGACGCGCAAAGGGGTCCGTGAGAGTGGATCGGCCCGGATATTGGGGAGCCGGCGCCCTAACGCACCAGCGCGCGCAAGCCGTCCAGCAACCTCCCGATCTCCGCCTCGGTGGTCAGGTAGCTGACCGAGGCGCGGGCGATCTGGCTGAGCCCGCGGGCGTTCATGTCCAGGGGCGTATAGGCGACGCCGTTGCTGCCGATCACCACGCCCTGCGCCGCCAGGCTGCGCTGCACCGACACCGGGTCCTGGCCGGCCAGGTTGAACGCCACCAGTCCGGAGCGCTCGCGGCCCTGATCCAGCACCGTCACGCCGGGTATGCCGGCCAGTTGCACACGCAGCGCCTGCGCGGTGGCATCGATCCGCGCACGGATGTTCTCTAGGCCGATCTCCAACGCTTCCTCCAAGGCATTGGCCAGGCCGCAGCGCAGCGCCATCGATGCTTCCGCCGATTCGAAGCGGGCCGCGCCAGGCCGCAAGACGGGCTCGCCGTGCGCATCCAGCGGCGCGGAATAGGTGTCGACGAATGCCGGCGTCAGCCGGGGCAGGAAATCCTGCCGCACGTAGAGCAGGCCGGTGCCCCTTGGTCCGCGCAGCGCCTTGCGGCCGGCGCCGCTCAACACATCGCAGCCCACCTGGGCCACGTCGACCGGCAATTGGCCCACCGCCTGCGCGGCGTCGATGAAATAGGGGATGCCGTGGCGCCGCGCCACCTTCCCGATGGCTGCGGCGGGATTGATCAGTCCGCCGTTGGCCGGTAGCCAGGTCAGCGCAATCAGGCGCACACGGTCGTCCAGCATGGCCTCCAGCGCCTCGGGATCCACGGCGCCGCTGTTATCGGACGGAATGACTTCGATCGACGCGCCCGCGCGCTGCGCCGTCAGGCGCATGGTGGCCAGGTTGCCGCCCCATTCGTGGCGCCCGACCAGGATCCGGTCGCCGGGTCGCCAGGCCCCCAGTGCGGCGAACGCGGCGCCCCAGCCGGGCGAATTGCCCGTGGTCAGCGCGATCTCCGCCGGCTGGGCATTGAGCATTTGCGCGGCAAGGGTACGCGCGCGTTCCGTTTGCTCGCGTGCCGCCACGCCGGCTTCCATCGGCCCTTGTGTGGCTTCGCGCCGCAGGTGGGCGTGGATCGCTTCCAGCGTGGCCGTCGAGGGCAGCGAGGCGCCGGCATGATTGAAATGCGTGGTGGTCTGCGTGCCTGGCGCGCGGGCGCGCAGCGCGTCCACGGCGGCGGGGGTGAGGGGAGCGGGCATGGGGGTTCCGGTGAGGCGCGTCGGGTACAGGGCGTTCAGGGGTGGGTCAGCGAGATCACGGCTTCGACTTCCACGGCAACACCGCTGGGCAGCGACGCAACGCCAACGGCGGCGCGCGCGTGACGACCCGCCTCGCCGAATACCTGCACCATCAGGTCCGACGCACCGTTGGCAATGGCGCTCTGGCGATGGAATTCCGGCGTGCTGGCCACGAAGACGCCAAGGCGCACGACGCGGGCCACGCGGTCCAGCCGGTCACCCGTGGCGGCGGCAATCTGCGACAGGACGCCCAGCGCGGACAGCCGCGCGGCCTGCACGCCGTCTTCGTCGGAGATGTTGTCACCCAGGCGCCCCAGGCAGGCGGGCTGGCCATCCTTGCGTGAGATCTGGCCGGAGATAAAGAGCAGATTGCCTTCCTGCACGAATGCCACGTAGTTGGCGGCGGGAGCGGCCGCGGATTCCAGGGCCAGGCCGAGTTCGGCCACGCGGGCGGAGATGGAGAGGGTCATGTCGGTTACGCCGGAACGAGGTTGGAAAACGCCAATCCTATCGGCTTGGCCACGGAGGAACCAATCAGTTCTCGGCCGGCACGCATTAGCAAAACTAATACGTGCCGGCTGCTACGTGGCGGCTAATGCGTGCCGTCCATCGGGTCGTGGATGGCGGCCTCCATCAGCCACGCACGGAATGCCGACGCGGTCTCGCTCAGCGTGCCGCGCGGCGTGACGAGCCACCATCCGATGCCAGGGTCATCCAATACCGCGCCGGGCAGTGCCGGCACCAGTGCGCCGCTGGCCAGCTGCTGGGCGATCAGGCGGTGCCGGCCCATCGCCATGCCTTGCCCGGCGAGCGCCGCTTCCACCACGATGTTGTAGTCGTGCAGGTGCACGGTCTGTGCCTGGTCAAGCTCCAGGCCGAAGCGGCGGGCCCAGGCGTCCCATTCGAACGGATGCCTGGCATGCGAGGCCAGGAATGGGTAGCGCAGCAGGTCCTGCGGCTTGCGCGGGCGGTCCGGGCCCGCGATCAGCGCGGGGACGCAGACCACCGACAAGCGCTCGGGCATGACCAGTTGCGCGTCCACGCCCGGCCAGGCGCCCCGGCCGTAGCGGATCGCCACGTCCACTTCGCCGCCGGCCACGTCTGCAAGCGCGATATCGGGGCGCAACTGCAGGTCGATGCCGGGATGGGCGGCGGAGAAGGCGGCCAGCCGCGGTGCCAGCCAGCGCGTGCCGAAGGAAGCCAGCAGCCCCACGGTCAGTGGCGTGCGGGCGCCGGCGGGGGCGCGGATCTGCTCGGTGCCCTGGCGCAGCAGCTCGAATGCGGCATGGATCTGTGCGTAGTAAGCCTGCCCCGCCTGGGTCAGTGCTACGGCGCGTGCGCGCCGCTCGAACAACGCCACGCCCAGGTCCTCTTCCAGTTTCTGGATATGGTGGCTGACCGCGCTTTGCGAGACGAACAGCTCTTGCCCCGCCTGGCTGAAGCTCAGGCGTCTTGCAGCCGCTTCGAAAGCGCGCAGGGACACAAGGGGCGGCAGGGATCGCTTGGAGCGCATGAGGCTTGGCGGAGGGCTTGGGGAGCCCGATATGCTACGCCTTGTCGCCCGGAGGTGCTTGCGGGTGGGGGCAGGCTGCTACTGCAGGGCGGGCGCGGGCGGCATCGGCGCGGCCCAGCGGTAAACCAGCAGGCGTCCCTTATAGGCATCCACGCCGGGCGAGGCCGCGCGGTCCAGCTTTTCCTCGCGCATCAGGAAACCCTGCTCGGCCATCTGCCGGTTGAAGGCCGGGCGGTTGCCGCGGTCGGGATCGACGATCCAGACCTCGACGGTGGGGCTGGCATGGCGCCCGATAAAGTGAGCGAGGCTGGCATTGGCATCGCGCTCGTAGAGCAGGTCGCTGCCGATGATCAGGTCGAAATGGCCATGGACGTAGGCGCTGGCCAGGCTCGCACCCTCGGCGGCGTCCTGTTCAGGCGCCGTGGCGCTCCAGTGCCCGTGCCGGTATTTCATCGGCGCCAGGCCATTCAGGCGCACGTTTTCCGCCAGGAAGCTGGCTGCCATCGGATGGCAGTCGCTGGCGGTCATGTCGGCGCCGCGGCGGTGTCCCACCAGGCTGGCCAGGCCCAGGCCGCAGCCGATCTCCAGCACGCGTTCGGTGATATCCACCGGACGCGCCGCCATGCGGGCAGCCAGGTGCGCGCCGGATGGCCACAGCAGGCCGAACAGCGGCCACATGGCGGATGAAATGCCCATGCGATCGGCTTGGCCGAGGGGGTCGTAGTACTGCTGCTTATCCAGCAGCGAGCGAATGACCAGGTCGGCGACGCCGGCGACGGCGATGCTCTCTTGCTTGGTTTGATAGCCGGGCATCGGGGGGGAGAAGCCAGGACGCCGGCTTCGCAATGGGGAGGGAGTCGGCCAGTATGCCCGAAAAGCACCGCAGCAGCGCGGAAACAGGCGGCAAATGCGCCGAAGTGCAGCGAAAAATGCGGAAGAAGGGCTTCGGGCGCCGTAGCGGCGGCGGGAATGTGCCGGAAAGGCCAGCCGCGGCAGACTGCTGTCGCGTCCAAGCCATGTGCGAGAATCCGCGATAAGCAAAACATCGGATATTGTTGTCCGCCTATTATCGGAGCTTATCGCCGTGACCATCCCATCCAGCGCGTCCATCCGCAAACGCCTGCGTATGCGGCACCTGCAGCTGATGCTGGCGCTGTCGGAGTCGCCCTCGTTGCGCCAGGCGGCGGAAGGGCTGGCGCTGACCCAGCCGGCGGCCACCAAGTCCTTGCAGGAGCTGGAGGACGTACTCGGCGTATCGCTGTTCACGCGCCACGCGCGCGGGCTGGACCCCACGGTGTCGGGCAAGGCGGTGATGCGCTACGCGCGGGTGGTCTTTGCGGACATGGACGAGCTGCGCGAAGAACTGGTCGCCATCCAGGCCGGCGATGTCGGCAAGGTGCGCGTGGGCGCCGTGATGGCGCCGGCGCCGGATTTGCTGACCCAGGTGATCGTCAGGCTCAAGCAGGCGCATCCGCGCCTGCACATCATCGTGCAGATCGATACCAGCGATGTGCTGGTGCACGCCTTGCAGCAGGACCAGATCGATATCGTGCTGGGCCGCATCCCGGATGGCTGGCCGTCGGAGGAGCTGTCGTTCGAGACGCTGGGGGAGGAGGCGTTGTCCATCGTTACCCGCGTGGGGCATCCGGCGGCGGAGCGCGGCAAGCTGAAACTGGCCGCGCTGACCGAGTACGCGTGGATCATCCAGCCGCACCCCAGCCCGATGCGCCAGATCATCGACCAGACCTTTCGCGAGAACCGCGTGCCGCCGCCGGTCAGCACGGTGGAGACTTCGTCGATCCTCACCACGCTGTCCGTGCTGCGCGAATCCGACATGCTGGCCGTGCTGCCCACCTCGGTGGCCCGCTACTACGAAGACCTGAACATGATCGCCACGCTGCCGGTAGCCTTGCATGGCCGGCTTGCGCCCTATGGCCTGGTGCTGCGCAAGAGCCGCCCGCCAACGCCGGCCATGCAGCTTGTCATCGACATGCTGCGCGCGGGCGGAGTGACGGCAGCGGGCGGCATGGAAGTGAAGGGCGGGGCGGCCACCGTCAAGCCCTAGTCCCGCGCGCTCGATTCCGCGCGCTCAATCCGCGGAGATCCTGGCCTTGCGAACCACTTCGCCGTAGCGCACCATGCGGTCGGCCATCATGCGCTCAAAGGCGGCCGGCGCCATCTCCTCGGGCGGGAACACGCCGCGCGCGCGCAGCGCCGTCTGCATGGCGGGGTCGCTGGCGGCCTGGCGCACCGCCTGGTAGAGCTTCTGCACCACCGGCTCGGGCGTGCCGGCCGGAGCGGCAATGCCTGTCCAGGAGCTCAGGTTGAGCTGCGGATAGCCCAGCTCGGCCATGGTCGGCACATCGGGCAGCTGCGGCAGGCGCTGTTCGGAAGCCACCGCCAGCGCACGCACCTTTCCTTCCTTGATGTAGGGCAGCATGATGACCAGGTTGTCGAGGATGAACTGGACCTCATTGCTCAGCACTGCCGTGATCAAATGCGTGCCGCCCCGATAGGGAATGTGCGTGGCATAGATGCCGGTGCTGGCCTTGAGCATCTCCACATTCAGCTGGCCCATGCTGCCAACGCCGCCGCTGCCGTAGTCGAGCTTGCCCGGGTTCTTTTTCGCGTAGGCGAGGAATTCCGCGAAGGTACGCACGGGCAGGCTCGAGTGCACCACCAGGGCATTGGGCTGGCGGCCCAGGATGGCGATGTTCTCGAAATCCTTGATCGGGTCGTAGCCCAGCTTCGGCTGGGTCAGCGGGTTGGCCAGGTGACTGCTCTGGGAGGACACCACCAGCGTATAGCCATCGGGCTTGCTGCGCGCCACCGATTGCGTGGCGACCGAGCCGCCCGCGCCCGGGCGGTTGTCGACGACCACCGGCACGCCGAGGATGCGCGAGAGTGGCTCCGAATACTGGCGGGCCATGATGTCCACCGAACCACCGGGCGGAAAGGGCACCACCAGCGTGATGGGGCGCGAGGGATACGCGCCTTGCGCTTGCGCGGCCAGCGGCGCGGCACACGCGAGCGCGGCAACGCTGAGGCCGGTGCGGAGGAAATGGCGGCGAGAGAATGGCAGGTTCGGCATGGCAGTGTGGTGAAGGTAGTTAAGCATCGGATGCGGGGGAAATGCCCCGGCTCAGCGCAGTGCGAGGATGGCCAGCGCCACCGCCTGCGCGCGCGGCACGAAGGTGGCAAGCTCGCAGTACTCGCGCACGGTGTGCGCATGGCCGCCCACCGGGCCGGTACCGCACAGCGTGGGCGTGCCCACCGAGGATGTGAGGCCGCTGTCGGCGGCGCCGCCGGTGAATTCGCCCTCCACCGAGAAGCCCAGCTGCTGCGCGCCGCGCTGGTACAGCGCCAGCAGGTCCGCGGGCGTCTGGGTCATCGGCCGGGTGCGGCGCATGTCGGTGATCCGGCCCGTGGTACGCGGCAGCGATTCGGCCTCGATGATGGCGCGTATCTGCCCGACCAGCGCGTCGATGTCCGTGTCGGCGGTGAAACGCACGTCGAGCTCGGCCTGTGCATGCGGCGCCACCATGTTGGGCACGATGCCGCCTTTCACGCAGCCCACATTGGTGGTGATGCCCCGCCCGGCGTCGGTAAGCGCATGCAGCGCCAGGATCTTGCGCGCGAGCGCGTCGATGGCGCTGGCACCCTGGGCATGGTTGACGCCCGCGTGCGCGGCCACGCCCTCTACCTCGAATTCCACCACCATCGACCCCTTGCGCCCGGTCACCAGGTTGCCGCTGACGCGGCCGGGCTCGGCGTTGAACACGGCACGCGCGCCGCGCGCCACGTCCATGATCCGCTCGCGGGTGGCGGCCGATCCGATTTCTTCGTCGCAGGAAAAGAATAGGCGCACCGGCAGGGTGTTGCCGCCGCAGCGCGCCAGGGCCTCGGCCACGAAAACATTCATCACCAGGCCCGATTTCATGTCGGCCACGCCTGGCCCGTAGGCAAGCCCGTTTTCCACGCGGAAGGGACGGCGCGCCGCCGTGCCGGCCGGAAACACGGTGTCCATATGGCCCATGAGCAGGATCGGCGCGCCATCGCCGGCGCCGGGCACCAGCGCATCCAGGCACACGCCGTAGCCGGGCACGGCATGCAGCGTGACCGCAATGCCGGCAGCTTGCAGGTGTCCGCGCAGGACCTCTGCCACGGCCGTCACGCCGGCTTCCTGCCGGCTGCCGCTGTCGATGTCCACAATGCGCTGCAGCAGCGCCTGCATTTCAGCCTGCTGGCTACCCAGCCAGTCGATCACCTCGCCCGCCACCTCGCCCGCCACCTCGCCCGCCACCTCGCCCGCCACCTCGCCCGCCACCTCGCCCGCCACCTCGGCAAGCATCTCGCTATCAGCCATATATCCCCGTTCCTTCCACCGTGTGGACATGATTCATGCATTGCAAAAGTGCTATGATCATGCAATATGCATTGCAGTGTGTCAACGTCATGAAAAATCGCCAGGAGCCTCCCCAACACAGCGCCACCCTGCTCGAGCGCCTCGCGCGCGAGGCGGCCACGCTGACCACCCGCGAGCGCGCGCTGGCCGATGCACTGGGCCGTGACTATCCGCATGCGCTGCTGGAATCGGCCACCTCGCTTGCCGCCCAGCACGGCACGAGCGCCTCGACGGTGGTGCGCCTGTTCGCCAAGCTGGGCTATCCCAGCTATGCCGACGCCCAGCGCGAGGCGCGGGCCAGCGTGACGGCGCTCCTGCCCACCGCCGGCCAGCGCGCGCCGGCCACGATCGGTGGCAAGCGTACTCTGCGCGCCTGCGTGGACGACGCGCTGCTGCACGACCAGCACAACCTGGCGGCTACCCACGAAGGGCTGGACATGGCGGCCTTCGAGGCGATTGCGCGTCTGCTGGCCGAGCCGCGCGGGCGGTTGTTCGTGTTGGCGCAGAAAAACAGCGCGCCTGTGGGGGCATGGCTGGCGCTGCATCTGAACATGTGCCGGCCGCAGGTTCAGGAGTTGGGGGCAGGAGCGGTGACCGCCACGGACGCCATGCTGTGGGTAGAGCCCGAGGATGTGCTGCTGACGTTCAGCATCCGACGTTATTCCAGCGCGCCGGTGAGCATCGCCCGCGCTTTCCGCGAGCGCGGTGCGCGTGTGATCGCGATTTGCGATAGTCCGGCTGCGCCACTGGTGCCGCTGTCGCATCATCATCTGCTGGTGCGTACGGGCAATGCTTCCCCCTTTGATTCCTATACGGCGGCCTTTTTCCTGTGCAATGCGCTGGTTTCGGCGGTGGCGCAATTGCGGCAGCCTTCGGTTATCAAGGCGTTGCAGCGGCGTGATGCGCTTTGGGAAGCCTTTGAGGCGGATCCTGTTGAGGGTTTGAGGCGGGGGTAGGCTGTGGTGCTGGCATTGCCGGCGATTTTTCGCCGCTGTCGCGGCTGTGCGGGGTTGGCCGTTTTCGCACACGGGGGTGTCACTTTTCTTTGCGCCCGAGCCGACGACATTACTGGTCGCTGTTTCTTTGAGCGGTGTTGGT
>NZ_JFJV02000045.1:0-15800 GCF_000611145.1 Cupriavidus sp. SK-3
TCACGACGCCATCCGTGGGCACCTTCTCGCCAGGCCGAATCCGCAGCAGATCGCCGACATGCACGTGCGTGAGCGGAATATCGGCCTCGCTGCCGTCCGGATTGAGGCGGCGTGCCGTCTTGGGGGCCAGGCCGAGCAGCGACTTGATGGCTGCCGAGGTCTGCGAGCGCGCCCGCAACTCGAAGATCTGGCCGAGCAACGTCAGGGAAATGATGACGGCCGCGGCTTCGAAGTAGACAGCGATCCGGCCGTGCATGAGAAAGGCGCGGGGAAACAGCTCTGGGGCAACGGTGGCCGCAACGCTATAGACGAATGCCGTGCCCGTACCCAGACCGATCAGTGTCCACATGTTCGGGCTGCGGTTTCGGAACGACTGCAGGCAGCGGACGTAGATCGGGAAGCCCGCCCACAGGACCACCGGTGCGGACAAGATGAGTTCCACCCAGCTTTGCGTCGCCGGTTCCAGGACTCCGAGGCGGCCCCCAAGCATCACCAGCGACACGACGGCGATCGTCAGCGGCAAGGTCCACCAGAAGCGATGGCGAAACGCCGCGAGTTCGGGATTCTGGTCGTCTTCGAGGCTTGGCATGACCGGTTCCAGTGCCATGCCGCACTTTGGGCACGTCCCGGGATGATCCTGGCGGATCTCGGGGTGCATCGGGCAGGTATAGGTCGTGCCCGGCGCCGCCTCGCCTTCATCGGGCGCCGATACGCTTGGTGTCTCGACATAGCGCGTCGGCTCGGCCTCGAACCGCTTCTGGCAACCGGCACTGCAGAAGAAATACTGTGCCCCGGCATAGCTTGCCTGATATGGCACATCGCGCTTGACCGTCATCCCGCACACCGGATCGCGCGCTCCGCTCCCGGGCGTGGGAGAGCCGTGGGTGGAGAAACCCTGGTCTCGTTGATCTCGCGCGTACTCGTTAGGAGCGCCGGGACCGCTGTGAGCGTGCATGTCGTCCCGCGCTGCTGCCGGGGCCGCGGCGTGCCGCTGTCGATCGCTCGTATTCATCGCGGTCAATGCCTCGTTGCATGCGCCGCCAGCCGTTGTGGCTGGGCTGCGCCACCGATTTCATCCAGGATCGGACAGGCAGGACGATGACCCCCTTCGCAATGCCGCGACAAATACAGCAGCGTGTCACGCATGCCGGTGAGCGCGGCGATCCGTGCGTCCAGTTCCTGAATCCGCCGTTCGGCGATCGCCTTCACCGTCGCGCTCGCGCGCCGCTTGTTTTGCCACAGCCCGATGAGCTCCCGAATCTGGGCCATGGAGAACCCCATGGCCCGCGCCCGTCCGATGAAGCGCAGCGTATGAATGTCCGCTTCGCCATACATCCGGTAATTTCCGCCGCTGCGCGCCGCCGAATTCACCAAGCCGATACTTTCGTAGTAGCGGATCATCTTGGCCGAGACGCCAGCTGCGCTGGCCGCTTGTCCGATATTCATGATGTGCCTCTTACATCTCTTCAAGTCACTTTCCCGTCGGCGCGGCTTACCGTGGGTCGCTTGCTGGTCGCGTTTGCCGGGATTCGATGACTTGACGATAGACCTTGCCCCAGTGGGAAGGTCAAGAACGCAATGCATCCGGGTCGAGTGCTGTCCGCCGTTGCGAGAATGCCTACACCGAATGGTCAGGTTGCATTACACGCAAAAAACAGTATCCTTCCGACTGTCATGCCACGGTAAAGCACTCTTGCGTCACACTGCCCGCCGGCACCCCTGGTTCGCCGGTCTCCTTCTCGTTGTTTTCCTGACAGTCCAACTGGCAGCCACCGCGTACGCCTGTACCGGTAGCCGCTACCAGATGGATGGCAACAACACGAAGGCGGCGATGACCGAATCCTGTGCCGATATGGCCGCTAGCGGTGACGACCAAGGTAATGACCAGAGTGCGCTGTGCCTGGCGCATTGCCAGGCCGATTCCAAGAGTGCCGACCATGTCTCGCCCCAGCTTCCGGCTTTCCTGCCGGTGCTGATGAACATCATTGAACCAACACGCGTGGTCCTGGCCGAGGTCCGCATCGCGCTGCGCGCGGAGGTGGAGGCGCGCGGTCCACCGCCCCTGAACATCCTTCACTGCAGTTTCCAAACATAGCCTCCTGATCGACGTCAATTTCGTGCTGCCCCTCTAAACTCGGGTAGCTGTCGTCGCTCATGGAGGCTTTATGCTTTTTCCACGTCGCCTGGCGCTGGCGCTGCTTTGCGCGCCCGCCTTCGGCCTGGCGCTGTCGCATGCCGCGGCTGCGCAATCCGCCCCGTCTCTTTCCCTCGAGGAAACCGTCGCGCTCGCGACCACTCACGCCGGCGATGCCGAATCGTCGCGCGGCGCCGTCGAGGCAGCCGTGCAAATGGCCGTTTCCGCCGGCCAGTTGCCGGACCCTGTGCTCAAGCTCGGACTCAACAACGTCCCCGTGAACGGTCCGGACCAGTTCTCGCTCAGCCGGGATTTCATGACGATGCGGTCCATCAGCGTGATGCAGGAGTTCACGCGCTCGGACAAGCGCCGCGCGAAGGCGGCGCGCTTTGAAGCCGAAGCGGCCGCCGCCGAAGCGCAGCGCGCGGTCGGCCTGGCCAACGTGCAGCGCAATGCCGTGGGTGCCTGGCTCGATCGCTGGTACGCCGAACAGACCAGCGTCCTGCTCGGTCATCACGGCCATCCAATCGAATTGGCGCTCCAGGCGGCAACCGCCGCATATCGCAGCGGGCGTGGCTCGCGCGCGGACGTCCTGGCGATGGAACTGGAACTCCAAAAGCTGCATGACCGCCAGGACGAAAACCGCGCCGCCGTGGCAACCGCCACGCTCAATCTGCAGCGCTGGGTCGGCGCCGAAGCCAATCGCCCGCTGTCGGATCGACCGCCGCTGGACGTGCCCCAGCATGTCCAGCAACTGGCGAAAGGCGAATTCGACGCGGTGCCTGAGCTGGCAGCCGCGCAGCGCGAAGTGGCCCTGGCGGAATCGGAAATCCAGGTGGCAAGGGAAGCCAGGAAGCCGGACGTGACGGTCGAACTGATGTACAGCCAGCGCGGCTCGGCCTTCTCGAATATGGGCTCGCTGAACGTCAGCTTCCCGGTGCCGTGGGACCGGGGCAGTCGCCAGGACCGCGACGTTGCCGCCAGGCTGGCGCAGGCCAACGAGGCGCGTGCCAAGTCAGAGATCATCCGGCGCAATACCCAGGCCATGGTGGGCGCCAAACTTGCCGAAATGCAGCGCAATCTGGAACGGCTCAAACGCTATGACGAGAGGACCTTGCCGCTCGCCACCAGCCAGGCGGATGCTGCCCTGACCGCCTACCGGGCCAACACCGGAACACTGCTGGCCGTCGCCGAGGCAAACCATCGCGCCATCGATACGAAGCTGGAGCGGCTGAATCTTGAGGCCAAGACGGCCAAGCTATGGGCCGACTTGACCTTCCTGGTTCCGCTACCCACCGCGCAAACCGAGCCGGCCACCAAGGAATTCAAATGAAAAAACAAGTCATTGCAACGGCGGCAGGCCTTGTTCTCGTCGGGGCCGGCCTCTATGGCGCCTACCGCTACGGCGTCACGCGTGGGGCACAATCGACGCAGTCGCCGCAATCGTCGACCTTGTCCGGCGCGGCCTCTGCGCTCAAAGCCGGCGACACCGATCCGAAGACCGGCAAGAAGATCCTGTACTGGCATGATCCCATGGTGCCTGGTCAGCGCTTCGACAAGCCGGGCAAGTCCCCCTTCATGGACATGCAGCTCGTGCCGGTCTACGCGGACGGGGATAGCGACGGCAGCGGCGTCACGGTCGACAGCCATGTCGCGCAGAATCTGGGCATCCGCACGGCCGAGGTCAAGGCCAGCCGCATGAGTCCTGTGCTCGAGGCACCAGGCAATGTCGCCATTGATGAACGCAGCGTCCAGGTCATCCAGGCGCGAACGAACGCCTTCGTCCAGCATGTCGCGGTCAGGGCGACCCTTGACCCGGTTCGGCGGGGGCAAGCGCTGGTGACCCTGTACTCGCCCGACTGGGTGGCCGCGCAAGAGGAGTATCTCGCCGTGTCCCGCATGGCCGCGGGTGAGCCATCGGACCTGCGCGGTGCGGCCCGGGCCCGCATGCTGCAGGCAGGCATGACGCCCGGCCAGGTCAGCGCCGTCGAGTCATCCGGCAAGCTCCAACCCAATCTTGGCATCGTGAGCGCCGTCGATGGCCTCGTGACCGAGGTTGCCGTTCGTGAGGGCATGACCGTCTCGCCTGGCATGACCCTGTTCCGTCTGGCCGACCTGAGGCAGGTCTGGGTGATTGCCGAGGTGCCGGAGGGGCAGGCCCGTGCCATCGCTCCCGGCCTGGCGGTCAAGGTGTCGCCGACCGGAGCATCCGAGCCACTGGTCGGCAAAGTGGATACCATCTTGCCCGACGTCAATCCGGCCACGCGAACCATCAAGGTGCGTATTGTCCTGCTCAACAAGGGCCGGCATCTGTTGCCGGGCATGTTCGTCACGGTCCGGTTTGACAGCGGCGACCAGAAGGAGGCGCTGCTGATTCCGTTGGAGTCCGTCATCCGCACTGGCCAGCGCAGCATCGTCATGGTGGATGCCGGCAAGGCGGGCTTTGTGGCAACGGAAGTCAAGACCGGCCGCGAGGCGGCGGGCATGGTCGAGGTGCTGGATGGCCTCCAGGCTGGGCAGAAAGTGGTCACCTCGGGCCAGTTCCTCATCGACTCGGAGGCCAGCCTGCGTGGCACCACCGGGCGCATGTCCGCGACACCAGCGGCTTCCACCCCGGCAGCTCCGGCGGCCGAGCATGAAGGCGTCGGGCGCATCGAGGCGGTGACGGGCGAGGGCCTGACCATCTCGCATGGGCCTATCCCCTCCGCACAGTGGGGCGCGATGACCATGGATTTTGCAGCGCCGCCCGCCGGCCTGCCCAAAGGATTCAAGCCCGGCGACCGCGTTCGCTTCCGCTTCCATCTGAATAGCGACGGCATGCCCATCCTGTCCTCGGTCGAGGCAGCCACCAGTGCCCAGGGAGCCAAGCCATGATCGCCCGGCTGATCCTCGCGTCGATCCGCAATCGCTTCCTGGTGCTGCTGGCCACGGTCATGCTGACTGCATGGGGACTGTGGGCCGTGCGCAGCACGCCACTCGATGCCTTGCCGGACTTGTCCGATGTGCAGGTGATTATCCGTACGCCGTTCCCCGGCCAGGCGCCGCAGATTGTCGAGAATCAGGTCACCTACCCGCTGACCACCACAATGCTGTCGGTCCCGGGCGCCAAGACGGTGCGTGGCTACTCATTCTTCGGTGACTCCTTTGTCTATGTGCTGTTCGAGGACGGCACTGACCTGTACTGGGCGCGCTCCCGGGTGCTGGAATACCTGAACCAGGTGCAGTCCCGCCTGCCCGCTGCCGCCAAGCCGGCTCTGGGCCCAGATGCCACCGGCGTCGGCTGGATCTACGAGTACACGCTGGTGGACAAGACAGGGCAACATGACCTCAGTCAACTGCGCGCGCTGCAAGACTGGTTCCTGCGCTTCGAGCTGAAATCGCTGCCCAATGTCGCCGAAGTCGCCTCCCTCGGCGGGATGGTGAAGCAGTACCAGGTCGTCCTGATGCCGGACCGCCTGCGCGCCTACAACCTGTCACAGGCCAAGGTGCTAGCGGCACTCAGGGGGGCCAATCAGGAGACCGGTGGCTCGGTGCTGGAATTGGGCGAGGCGGAGTACATGGTCCGCGCGAGCGGGTATCTGAAGACCCTCGATGATTTCCGGCAGATTCCGCTGGTGACCAGCGATGCCGGCATTCCGGTGCGGCTGGGCGATGTCGCCACGGTCCAGCTTGGTCCGGAGATGCGGCGCGGCATTGCCGAACTGGACGGCCAGGGAGAGGTGGCCGGCGGCGTCATCGTGATGCGCTCGGGCAAGAACGCACTGGAAACCATCGAGGCGGTCAAGGCCAAGCTCGCCACACTGCAGATGAGCCTGCCGGCTGGCGTCCAGATCGTCACCACCTACGACCGGTCCGCGCTGATCAACCGGGCGGTGGAAAACCTGACGCACAAGCTGATCGAAGAATTCATCGTCGTCGCGCTGGTCTGCCTGGTCTTCCTGTTTCACCTGCGCTCGGCGCTGGTGGCCATTGTTTCGCTGCCGCTGGGCATCCTGGCCGCTTTCCTGGTCATGCGGTACCAGGGCGTCAATGCCAACATCATGTCGCTGGGGGGCATCGCCATTGCCATCGGCGCGATGGTTGACGCCGCGGTCGTCATGATCGAGAACGCGCACAAGCATCTCGAACACTGGCATGCGGACAATCCCGGACGAGAGCTGACCGGGCATGAGCGCTGGAGGGTGATTGGCGAGTCGGCGGCCGAAGTGGGGCCCGCGCTGTTCTTCTCGCTGCTGATCATCACGCTGTCGTTCATCCCGGTGTTCACGCTGGAGGCGCAGGAGGGCCGGCTGTTCTCGCCGCTGGCCTTCACCAAGACCTACTCCATGGCTGCGGCGGCGGGACTTTCCGTGACCCTGGTGCCGGTCCTGATGGGCTACATGATCCGCGGCAAGATCCCCACGGAGCAGTCCAATCCGCTCAGTCGATGGCTGATTCGCGCCTATCAACCGGTGCTGGCCAGGGTGCTCACCTACCCGAAGACTACCGTAGCGATTGCGGCGATCCTGCTGATCGCGACCGCCTGGCCGATTTTGCGGATCGGCGGCGAGTTCATGCCGCCCCTTGATGAGGGTGACCTGCTCTACATGCCGTCGGCACTGCCGGGGCTGTCGGCCGGCAAGGCGGCGCAGTTGCTGCAGCAGACTGACCGACTGATCAAAACCGTGCCGGAAGTGGCCACCGTATTTGGCAAGGCGGGCCGTGCCGATACCGCGACCGACCCGGCGCCCATCGAGATGTTCGAGACCACCATCCAGTTCAAGCCGCCCGACCAGTGGCGTGCCGGCATGACGACCGACAAGCTGGTGGAGGAGCTCGACCGCGTGGTGAAGGTACCGGGCCTGTCCAACATCTGGGTGCCGCCGATCCGCAACCGAATCGACATGCTCGCCACCGGCATCAAGAGCCCGGTCGGCATCAAGGTGGCAGGCACGGACCTGAAGGAGATCGACCGGCTGGCCACGCGGATCGAAGAAGCCGTCAAGACGGTGCCGGGCGTCACCTCGGCGCTGGCCGAACGCCTGACCGGCGGACGCTACGTCGATGTCGACATCGATCGGATAACGGCGGGGCGGTATGGACTTAACATCGCGGATGTCCAGAGCCTCGTGTCGTCGGCCATCGGTGGCGACAACGTCGGGGAAGTGGTCGACGGGCTGGCGCGGTTTCCCATCAATGTGCGCTATCCACGCGACTACCGCGACTCGGTAGAGCAACTGCGCGCCCTCCCCATCGTCACCGACCGGGGCCAGCAGATCACGCTGTCCGACGTGGCGCGCATCCAGGTGGTGCAGGGTCCGCCGATGCTGCGCAGCGAAAACGCCCGGCTGTCCGGCTGGGTGTACGTAGACATCCGCGGACGCGACCTGCGCTCCGCCGTCCAGGACATGCAAGCGGTAGTGGCCAAGGCGGTGCCGATGCCGGCGGGCTATTCCCTCAGTTGGTCGGGGCAGTTCGAATACCTGGAGCGGGCCACCGCGAAGCTGAAGGTGGTGGTGCCATTCACGCTGCTGATCATCTTTGTGTTGCTCTATCTGGTGTTTGGCCGCCTGGATGAAGCGCTGCTGATCATGGGCACGCTGCCACTGGCGCTGATCGGCGGCTTCTGGCTGCTCTATGCGCTGGGCTACAACCTGTCGGTCGCCGGCGTCGTCGGCTTCATCGCCCTGGCCGGCGTGGCGGCCGAGTTTGGTGTGATCATGCTGCTCTACCTGAAGCAGGCCTGGAGCGAACGCGAGGACAGTGGCGAAACCAGCCTGTCCGCGCTGCTGGAAGCCATCCAGGAAGGCGCGGTGCTGCGCGTGCGCCCCAAGGCCATGACGGTCGCGGTCATTCTTGCCGGCCTGATTCCCATCATGTGGTCGCATGGCACCGGCTCCGAGCTCATGCAGCGCATCGCCGCCCCGATGGTCGGTGGCATGGTCACTGCGCCCTTGCTCTCGCTCTTCGTCGTACCGGCGGTGTACTTGCTGATACGCAGGAGCCAGACGAAACCTTCCCCTCTTTCCACCCACCCCTCACTTCAAGAGGAATCACAATGAAGCACATCAGGACTCTCGCACTCACGCTTGCTCTCGCTGCCACCCCGGTCGCCTTCGCCGCGGGATCCATGGACGGAATGGATATGAAAAGCATGGACATGAAAGGCATGGACATGAAGCCGTCGGCCGCCTCGCAGCAGGCGCCGGTCCCTGTTGCGGCGGAAATCAAGAAAATCGATGCGAAGGCCGGCAAGGTCACGCTCAAGCACGGCCCGATCGAGAACCTCGGCATGTCCGCCATGACGATGGCGTTCCCGGTCAAGGACCGCGCTTCGTTGAAGAACTTCAAGGCAGGCGAGTCGGTGTCGGTCATGTTCGACAAGGTCGACGGCAAGCCGACCGTCGTGGACATGCAGCGCAAGTAAGCCACAGGTGGCACACCCGGCCGCTGATGGCGGGTGTGTGCCTCATGCGCCATGGACCTGCGAGCGTCAAGACACGTTGATATCAACGCTTCAAATCGAGAGATGGTGTCATCTACATGTCTGTGCTGCCTTCCCGCGATCCTTGGGCCCGGCCGCGAAACGCGGCGCGCCGCAGGGATTCATTTTTGCTCTGAATTACTTGACCTTCCCATAATTGGAAGGTCTATCGTGAAACCATCGTTTGCATAACCGCACCGGAACTCATCGTGAGCATGAAGGCCACTAACCTGTACTCTGCACCGACTGCGGCCGCCGGGCGGTGGCGTGCGCGTGGCCTGCTCGATGTCCGCCGCCGCAGCCTCTGCACAGAGACGACTCGAAGGGGCCAGCGATGAGGGCTCGGGCCACTATGATTCGCCGGCTGATCGGCTTGGCCCTGTTGGCCAGCCTCTTCTTCACGCGTTTCGCGGCAGCCGGTTACGTGTGCCCGATGGAGTTGGCGTACGGGCCGTTGGACCAGAACAAGGTGTCGCGTGCCGATTGCCTGAACGCTGACGGCGACCAGTTGGCGTTGTGCGCCAATTCGTTTGGTGACGGGCGTCTATGGGCAGGCAACAACGGCCATCCGCCCGAAAGCGATGTCCCACCGGCACAGGAAGTCCGCCATCCCTGGCTGGCACCGACGGGCCGCATCGTTCCCCTGCAGACCTTCCGGTCCTACCTGGTGGTATCTGCGCCGATCTATCTTCAGACGGCCAGACTACGACTCTGATTGACCCGAATGGCGGCAACGCTTGCCGCCACTTGTAGAAGCGGTGCGCGTACCGCGTGGTGAACAGAACCCGCCGTGCCGTACCGCGCCCCTGACAGTCAACATTCGGGACAATCCATCATGAAATCCATTCAAATTCTTACCACCCTCACGCTCGTCGCGCTCAGCGCATCGGCGGTTGCGGAACCGAACCGGGACGCCATTAACAGGGCGCGCCAAGCATCGCAACCACAGAAGATTGCGAGCGCAGGCGATGCAGCCGAGCAGGCAATGTGCGACCACTGCATGCAGATGATGGGGCAGATGCCCGCGGGCGGAGACAAGCAAATGATGCATCGCTCAGCTGGCCCGTCGAGCCGCGCGGCGGCGCTGTTTGGCGAGCGGGCAACGGCACCTGCTGGCGCTCGCTCGGTCACCATCGCCCCGGGAATGAAGGCGGTTCCCGTCAGTGCCGGCGAGACCGTGCGCTTTGATTTCGGCTCGGCTTCAGCCGCCTGGGCATTTGCCGCGCGGCCAGGCAGCTCCGCCGTCGAACTGAGCACGTTGTTTCCGGAAATTCCTGCAGCAAAGGGCGTTTGGGCCTATCCCAATGGCACCAACTTCTACGCGGGCCAATGAAGCAGCATCGCGCATCGTCTCACTGGATATGAATAGCAGACGGATCATAAGTCGGCGCAGTGCACCCCGCAATGTCCGAACGATTG
This sequence comes from Cupriavidus sp. SK-3, assembly GCF_000611145.1. Lineage (NCBI taxonomy): Bacteria > Pseudomonadati > Pseudomonadota > Betaproteobacteria > Burkholderiales > Burkholderiaceae > Cupriavidus > Cupriavidus sp. SK-3. The sequence goes on from NZ_JFJV02000045.1 coordinate 10,017, forward strand.
GAGAAAGAATCATGAAATCGATCAAGAAAATCATCCTCGCCAGCGTGGTGCTGGCAACCCTCGGCGCGACCTCCGGTGCAGCAATGGCCGTGCAGAAGGTGGATCCTTTCCGCGATGGCGCCCATGTCGCTGACGCGCGTAGTCCCTTCACAGACGGAGCACGTTCGGTGACCGATCCACGCGACCCGTTCACGGACGGCGGGCACGGCTCGATAGGCCGCCGCGACCCGTTTGCCGATGGCACCAGGGAAGCAAGCGGTCACCCAGGGTACGAGCCGCTAGCCGCTGGGCCGCGCAAGCCCGACCCATTCACCGATGGCAGCCATGGGCTAGCAGGCTCGGGAGGCACAACAGCCTGACGCTGCTCGGCGTTTCTGATCGGAATGGGCCAGGAGCGCGGGAGCGCTTCTGGCTCATTGAGGAGAATCGAGATGTCTGCAAGAAGGCCGAGGCTATCCGCGGCGCAGCTTGCCATCAAGGCTAAGCCGACGATGCGGCCCCTCAAACGAATGCAGGCACGGTGACATGAACAGATCGCCTGTTTTCGACCTTCCGCATGACGTTATTGTGGCAATCTTGCTTGCCTTGGCGCTGACGTTCTGTGCGATAGGCCTATTTGCCTGGTATCTACGCCGTCAGTATCGGGCCGGCCGTCCACCCGCGTCAGGTCGCAGGGCTCGCTCGCGCAAGCGTCGCAAAGCGGCGAGAAGCAGCAAGTGAGCCACCGAGCCTCGGCAGGCAGACGGCGGCATACGCTGCGTCCGGTTGACGATGCTATCTTGCTCCTCGCTGCTTTTCAGGTGAATGTTCTACGGGACTCCCGTTGGGGTGGCCAAGCTAGGTCAGCAATCGTCCCTCGGGCGGCCTGGAATATCGATCGCCCCGTTTGCCTAGGCCAGCAGCAGCGCAACGGCCGCAATATGTGTGAGCGTCATCGTGAGCTCTTCTGCATCGCGTCCTGCCCAATGGGACAGCGGAAGCAAGGAACAGCGTGTCAGACAGCGCCAAGGACCCGTCGGCGATGGAATATTTCCCCGGGCCGCGCGTCAGCAGGACCAGCAGCATCGCCACCCATTGAATGTGCGTGGGCCACGCCTGCGGATAGACGAATACCTCGATCACCGTCGTCATGCCGAGCAGGACCAACGCCACGGGGTGAGTCGCCAAGCCCACCACGAGCAAGACTGGCGCGGTCAGCTCGATCGAAACCGCCAGGTAGGCGGCCAGTTCGGGCGGGATCAGTGGGACTTTGTAGTCTTCCTGAAAGGGGGGCATGCCGGGATAAAGCCGGAAATAACACATAAGCCTAAAAGTCATAAAGAACGTGGCTTTTATGCCGGCCGCTCGCTGGCCACCAGATAGGTGCGCAACTCGGCCACGACGCCTTGCTGCGCCTCATTTTTGGCCCGTGCCTTCGCCAGGGCCAGCTCAAGCTCGCGCACCTGTGTCGACAGACTGCCGGTTTGTGCCAACGCCGCCGTCAGCTGCTCCTGCAGCGCTTGGGCGTGAGCATCCTTGTCGGCGAGCTGGGCCGCCAGCATGTCGTGACGCTGCTCGATCGACTGCAGCGCTTCGAGCTTTTGCGCCTGGCGCCGACTGAATTCTTGTGCCTGCTGCAGGGCCTGGCGCGTATGGGACAGTTCGGCCACCAGGCGCGCGGCCTCCTGGTTCAGTCGGGTCACGTCCTCCTGCTTGACGACGAGGGTCTGCTGCGCCTGGCGTAATTCGGCCTGCCGTTGCTGGAGTTGCTGCTCGTGCCGGCGCTGGTCCTGGTCGCGCTGGTCCTTGACCGCCTGACGGTAGTGATCGAGGGCTTCGCGCGCGTGAAACCTCGACCCCATTCTTGTAGAACCGCACGCGCTCGCCATCGCTAATGCACACGTATCTGGTCCACCGGTCGACTCCGGTCACGGCGCACAGGACCGCTGTTAGCAGCGGTCCTGTCTGCAGGTTAAAGAATGACCGGCCTGTCGAGCAACTCATTATCGCTGCGGCCACGCGCAGGAAAGTGATGTTTCATGTGTTGGGCGACCGCCTGTATACCGCCAATCACGCCACGTTGATACTCACCGTGTCGGAATGCCGCCTCCATCTCCCGGCAGGCATTTTCCCATTCGCCAGGGCCGACCTTCGCGTGCAGCCCACGATCGGCCACGATCTCAACGCACTGGTCAGCCAGTAGCAGATAGATCAACACGCCGTTGTTCTCTTCCGTATCCCATACGTGCAGTTGTGCAAATACCTCAATCGCGCGGTCTCTGGCCGATTGTCCTTTGAGCAATGCCGCGCTGTGCAGCGCCCCCTCCAAGGCGAAGCAGATCTGCCCGTCGTGCATGGACTCACTCACCTTGATGGCCTGTTCGATCGCATCCAGCGTTTCTCGCGGGAAGGCCCGATGGACCTGCCAGTGAATCATCAGCAAATGGCGCATGATGCGTTTGATATTTTTCATCACCATCTGCCTGAAGCACCACCGCCGCCAAAGCCTCCACCGCCGCCGCCGAACCCACCGCCCGATCTACCCGAGCGACCGCCGATGGTCCAGGCGCCCACGTGCGCACCCATGCCACCGCCCAGCAGGGTGAATGACAAGGCGATCACACTCGCCACGAGAGCGACTAGGATGGTGCCGGAGAGAAGCCAGGCGACGACCCCGATGGCGCCGCCAGCGGCGACCGCGCCCGGGAATCTACCGAGCGCGGCCCGCAGTACGCCGCCTAGCACCAGCGTGAGCAGCAGCACGATCGGCATATACTGCCGGATGGGATCCCTCTCACGGCCGGCCGTGGTTTTCGGCGGTGGCAGCGGCTCCCCGTCGAGGACCTGGATCATCCGATCAATGCCCGCAACGAGTCCACCATAGAAATCGCCTTGCTTGAAGCGCGGCACGATGTCTTCACTGATGATGCGTTTGCTTGTCGCGTCAGTCAGGACGCCCTCCAGGCCATAGCCCACTTCAATACGCAGGGTGCGATCGTCCTTGGCGGCGATGAGCAAAGCGCCGTCGTCTACGCGCTTGCGTCCCAGTTTCCACTGTTCGACCACGCGCAATGAGTACTGCTCGATGGTTTCTGGCCGAGTGGTCGGGACGATGAGGACGGAGACCTGACTGCCCTTCCTGGTTTCAAAGGCCTGCAGCTTTTGGTCCAGGGCCTGCAGTTGATAGCCCGTGAGTGTGCCGGTCAGATCCGTAACGCGGGTAGTCAACGGCGGGACCGCAACCTCGGAGAGGACCGCTAGCGGAAGTAAGAGCGCTATTCCCAGGAACAAGGCACGCGCCGCCTTGATCGGATTCAATTGGGACTCCGTGGGGCTTTCGGAGGGGCTACGCCGAACTCGACTTGCGGCGGCTTGGCAATTTCCCCTTCGTTGGTGACAGTGAAATTGGGTTTTTCCTTGTATCCGAGAGCCATTGCCGTGAGATTTGAAGGGAACGAACGCACGGTTACGTTGTAACCCTGTACCCCCTGGATGTAGCGGTTTCGCGCGATGGCGATGCGGTTCTCGGTTGCTTCCAGTTGCGCCTGCAGGTCGCGAAAGCTGGCATCCGCTTTCAACTGCGGATAGTTTTCCGAAACGGCAAGGAGTTTGGAGAGAGAACCGGTTAGCTGTCCCTGGGCGGCTTGAAATCGCGCGAACGCCGCAGGGTCGTTGAGGAGTGCGGGCGAAGCCTGGATCGCGCCGACGCGCGAGCGCGCCTCGGTAACCTGGGTCAAGACTTCCCGTTCGTGGCTTGCATAGCCCCTGACAGTATTCACCAAGTTCGGCACTAGGTCCGCGCGACGCTGGTACTGATTCACGACCTCCGACCAGCTCGCCTTGACCTGCTCGTCCTGGGACTGAATTGTGTTGTATCCGCATCCCGTGAGACTGAGTGCAAGCAACACAGCTAGCGTTAGTAGCCATAGTCTCTGCACGAGACACCTCCTGCATTCCGCAGCGTTCAAGTTCGTTTTCGCATGGAATCACCTTTCAAGGTGAGCTGATGCGCGTTATGGACGAGCCGGTCGAGGATCGCGTCGGCCAATGTGGCATCGCCGATGGCGGCGTGCCAGTGATCGAAAGGCCCGACCCTGAGCATGCGTGCTCGCGTAGAGCCTAAAGAAAGAGAGGGCAATGACGAAACATATCGCAGAGTAAGCCTACTGTTTACACACCCGCCGCTAGTGGCGGGGGGGGGACCCCCTTGCNGCATACCCTTTGGCACGGTGCGAGTGAGGATCAAGGCGCTTGCGTATCGAAGCACTTGCCTCGACGATGGGTCATTTTTTCGAAGTGTCGGTCGGCTTTGTCTTCTCTTGTGGCTTGCTGCCCCCCATTGTCATCATGGCCAGCGGGCACGCCAGTATGAGCAGATAGGGTGCAAAGCCGGTAATGGCGGCCTGATACTGCGGAAACGCCACATACACAACAAGAAGTCCGAATCCAAGGCCGAGTGCAAATTGCACAATGGATTTGATGCTGCACATGATAGTTCCTCCTTTCCCAAAAGCTCCAGCCATCGGAAACCCGCGTGGGCAGAACGGCATTGCTCTCATCCATGACGCCGAGCGTTGGAATCCTCGTTGTTTACAGCTTAGGCGTTGTCATGATGGGAAGGTCAAGGAATACTTCATGCCCGCCATCAACTGCGAACAGTAGTGCTTCGCCATGTGCGTTGCGTCGCACCGCACCGCGTGACCCGTTTGCCGATGGCGCGAGGGGTGCAACTCGCCAAGCCGATTTTGGTTTGCTAGCGGCAGGCGTGCATAAGCCCGACCCGTTCACCGATGGAAACAACGCGCCGGTAGGTACGGGGGCGACCCCAGCCTGACGCTTTCTGATAGACAAGAGCGCGAGTCAGGAACGCAGATCGTTCCAGACTCTCAGTCATTTCGCAGGGGGCAACTCGGGCCAAGGCGGAAGGCGCCGATAGCCACGGCTTACTGCCCTCGCGCCAGCTTGGAATCCGCCATAATGGCGAGAAGGCGCAGTCACACGAGGGAGGAGGATCGGAAGCGATGGAACATCAGCGAGGCCGTATCTTTTTCTTCCCTTCCCTATTGATTCTCACTGCCATTGCTCTGTTGGTTGGCAGCGTTTCACGCGATGGTTTTTGGCGCGGCGCAATCGTCGTTGTCCTACTTTGGTGGGCCTACAACGATTGGAAACTCCGTCTTGAAAAAGAGCGAGATCAAAGACTCGTCGCAGAAAACGCGCCGGAATTGATCGGAAAGAACTTCGGGGAAGCCGCGGCGTACACGTTGGGCGCATTAGACAAGTTCATGGCAACTGCGAGTCCGTTTGCGCAACGGCTTTTCGCCGACGCACTGCTCAAGCAACAGGCGGAGTGGAGTCGTCAAGGCCAGCCGATGCCAATCTGGGCTACCCTCCGCCTCCTGCGTCAAGTAGAGTCGCATGTCGCAAGCGCCCATCAATAGGCCAGAGTTCGGGTAGATTCACTGGCTTTTCGGGTGCACACCTAATTGGGAATTTTTTCTCGCGCAATATGCACGCTAGGGGCCGCTGTCTTCCGGACGTTGGCGCCGGCGAAATTCTGACCATCCGTGCCAATCAAACCTTGACCAGCGATGGAAATAGAGCCGTCGACTGTCGATAAATGTAGACGTTCTCGCAGCACTGACGCCAGTCACCAGCCGGGCTGGCAAGCCCTTCCACCGCGGGCGCGACCCGCTTGGCCTGCGCACGGGATTGGATGCCGGATGTGGATTATTCGTATCTTTTGCGGCATATCCGGCCGTTGTGTCTGTAACAGCGGGTAAGAGAGCAGCGTCACCGCTGCTC
>NZ_JFJV02000046.1:0-881 GCF_000611145.1 Cupriavidus sp. SK-3
CGCGCCGCCTGCCTGATCCTGGGCGGTGAAAGCGTAGTACTGCAGGTCCAGCCAGAAATGATTGGCGCCTTCGGCGAAAGCCTGCTCGACACGGTCGAGCAGTTCCGGCCACTGCTTTTGCAGCATCAGGCGCTTGAGCTGGGCCCGCAGTTCGGCGCGCGGCGCCACCAGGCGTGTCTTGCCGCTGTGCTCGTGCGGCGGGATCTCGGTCAACGTATCCCATCGTACGCAGCGCATCAGGCGGTAGGCCGCGAGATAGCCCTGCGGTTGCTGGCGCAGGTACAGCGCCATCTGGCGCGCCCGATCCAGCAGATCGCGTGTCGAGGCCACCTCGCCCAAGGCTGGCAGGACCGAGGCGGCCGCAGGCCCGGATGGCTCGTCCCCGCCAGGGTTGCCGGTGGCCGACGGTGACTCGACCCGGCCCTCGAAGCGACGGATGAGCCCATCCAGCGCCGGGCGAGCCGGTTCCGGCCACTGCGCCGTACGTTCGAGGATCAGCGCCAGTGCCGACAGGGTACGTTCCAGCTGCGCGCCGGCCAGGCCTGGCACCCGGTCGAGCCGGTCCGTGAAGGTCGCGCCGGCCAGCCATTCGAGTGCCGCCTTGCGGCCCTCGGCCCGGGCGGGCAGCAGCCGGGCACCAAAACGGTCGACCAGTGCCGACAGCAGCTCGAAGCCAGCGGCGACCCCCTCGGCGCCATCGCGCCGCATGCGCCCGTAGACGTAATACACGGCCAGACGCAAGTCCTTGGCGGTCAGCTTGAGCAGCCGCTCGGCGGACTCGACGATCAGCGTGTCGTCCACGCCGGACAGCTTGGCCACCTCATGCTTGATGGCGAGGAAGTCGTCGTCGTAGCCCGGATCGTCGCCGGCCGGGGCGTCGG
>NZ_JFJV02000047.1:0-12332 GCF_000611145.1 Cupriavidus sp. SK-3
GGCTCACGGATCTGGCGGACGAGGTGCGGGCGCGCTGGCGGTAAAAAAATAGCACCCGCTGCCGGGAAGGAGTGGGTGCGGAAGGAAATACGGGGCAATCGCGTTTGCCCCGTGTCACTCTAGTGGAGTTAGGTCCGCGAGAACTTCAGATATTTGTGAATCCCGGCCGACCCTCGGCCTGACCCTGGCCTACCTGCAGGCCGCCGGCTGTTTTGTCGAGCCGCCACCGGCGACGTTGCCCGGGGCGGGGTGGTGCGCCACCGCAACGCGCACGGGCAGGGCAGGGCTGGGACGGCCGGCGCCATGCCGGACTGGTTGCAGCGGGCAGTCAACGCCGGGCAGAACGTGGAACATTTCCGCGTGCCCGTCGCGGGAGTCACGGGGCGCGCCGGGAAGGGGGGGCGATCTGGCCAGGGAAAAGCGTAGTTGGAAGGCATTTCCATGAACGTTCGCCCGGATCGAGAAAGAAATGTCGGAAAAATTGGCCCTTATTGCACATTTTCAGGATTGGTAAGCACCAGATTTGCGATGAATCAAACATCGGCACGAGGTCTTGGATATATTCAGTTCCATTGGGGAGACGCATATCCGTTGGCGGCGCTCGCGCATATCCGAGTGAAACGCCTGCACGATCAAGTGCCTCTTTGTACGTACTGATACGGCGTTGCCGACTGATCGCTGGCAGGGACGGCCAATGGCAGCGGCGGCAGAATTGTGCGGCGCAGCATGCAGTCCTCTGGTTCCGGCAATAGGGGCACGAGGAACGCTCAACCTGGAGTCACGCGATGCGCCGGCGGAGCTGGAGTCTGTTGACTAAACTGCTGGCGATTGGTGCCACGGTATTGTGTCTTGCCCTGACTTCGATCGGCCTCACGCTCTGGGTCACGTGGCAAATCGAAGGCGGAGCGGCAGCCGTCAACGAAGCTGGCCGTATGCGCATGCAGGGCTATCGGCTCGCGTTGGCCATGGAGCGAGGCGCATCCATGGATGCGGTGACATCCCAGTTGCGCGAGTCCGATCAGGGCCTTGAGCTATTGGGAAGCGGCGATCCTTCGCGCCCTCTCTTTGTTCCCTGGAATGCCGAGACCCGTGCCCGGTTTGCCACGGTTCAAAAAGGCTGGGCGTCGCTTCGCGCGAACTGGCTATCAGGTGTGCCTGCCCCGGCGGGCGATCTGGACCGCTTCGCGGCGGCCGTCGACGCGCTGGTATCCGGCATCGAACTGCAGCTCTCCCAATGGACGGCACGGTTGCATATGTTCCAGCTCGCCATGGTGGCCCTTGTCATTGCCAGCGCGGTGACGCTTCTCTATGCCGGCTACCTGATCGTTTTTGAACCCTTGTCGCGCCTGCGGCGCGGTTTGCTTCGCGTTGAGGCCGCGGACCTCGGCGCACGCGTGGCGGTGACCTCCCAGGATGAGTTTGGCGAACTGGCTGAGGGCTTCAATCATATGGCCGCAAAACTGGAGGCGTTGTATGGCGACCTTGAGCAACGCGTCAATGAAAAAACCGCACGGCTGGAACGCGAGCGCATGCGCCTTGCCGCCTTGTATGAGATGAGCGGGCAGATGGCGCAGGCGGCTACGCTGGACGAGCTTGCAAAAGGATTTGCACGCAAGGTTCGCGCTGTTGCCCATGCCGATGCCGTTGCGATCCGCTGGTCCGATGCAGCCAACCAGCGCTATCTTTTGCTGGCGGGTGACTGCCTGCCGCAGGTGATGTTTGAGCAGGAGCGCTGCCTGCAACCGGGTGCTTGCCATTGCGGTCAGGCCGGCGCCACCGCGCAACTGCGGGTTATCCCCATCCGGGGGATACCAGACGATCCGTCGATCCGATGCGCGCGGGCCGGTTACCGGACACTGGTTTCCCTGCCGGTGAAACTGCAGCAGCGGGTACTTGGCGAAATCGATCTGTTCTTTCTCGAGGAAACCGTGCTGACGGCAGAGGACCGCTCCCTGCTCGAAGCCCTTGCGGCCCACCTTGCCAGCGCGATGGAGGGGCTGCGCGCGGGAGCACTGGAGAAGGAAGCCACGGTGGCCCAGGAGAGGGGCCTGCTGGCACAGGAACTCCACGACTCGATCGCCCAGTCGCTGGCTTTTCTGCGGATCCAGGTAGAGTTGATGAGGGCCGCGCTTGGCCGCCGCGACGCGCCGGCGGTCGACAGGGTGCTCGGAGAGATCGAGGCCGGCGTGCACGAGACCTATAGCGACGTGCGCGAACTGCTGGTGCATTTCCGCACGCGCACCAACCACGAGGACATCGAGCCCGCGCTGCGCACCACATTACAGAAATTCGAGCACCAGACTGGCTTGCGCACGCATCTGCGCATGGAAGGGCATGATGTGCCCCTGATGCCCGACGTGCAGGTTCAGGTACTGCATGTCATTCAGGAGGCGCTGTCCAACATACGCAAGCACGCGCATGCGACACAGGTCTGGATCGACGTGCGCCAGGCCGAGGTGTGGCGTTTCGAGGTACGCGACGATGGCCTTGGCTTCAACGTCGCGCAACCGCCGACGTCCGCCCAGTTGCATGTGGGCTTGCGGATCATGCACGAGCGCGCGCAGCGCATCGGCGCCACGGTCACGCTGACCTCGGGCAGCGGTCATGGCACGCGCGTGACGCTGACGCTGCCGCCGCGCCGGCCTGCGCAGCGCGAAGCGTCATCCCGGCCTGCCCGGATGGCCAGTACCGTGCAGAGCCACTGATGGGAAAACCCGATGCCCGCCACTGATCCGGTCCGCCTCCTGGTCGTGGATGACCATAGCTTGTTCCGCCGCGGGCTGATCGCCTTGCTGGCGCAGGAACCGGCGCTCCAGGTGGTTGGCGAGGCCGGCGACGCCGGCGAGGCCCAGCATCGCGCCCAGGCCTTGCAGCCGGATGTCATCCTGCTCGACAACCATCTGCCCGGGGTGACGGGGATCGATGCGCTGCCCGGGCTCAGGGAGGCCGCGCCGCACGCGCGCGTGCTGATGCTGACGGTCAGCGAGGACGAGCGTGACCTGGGTGCGGCACTCAAGGCGGGTGCCGACGGGTATGTGCTCAAGAACATCGAGGGCGCCGCCCTGGTCGCGGCCATCCACCAGACCTTGAAAGGGCAGTCTGCCATCAGTCCCGAGATGACCGGCAAGCTGGTCGCCGCGTTTCATGCCGCGCATGCCAGTCCGGAAGAAGCCTGCGCGCCGCCCGCACCCGCCGATCCGCTTGCCGTGCTGTCGCCGCGCGAAATGGAGATCCTGCAAGGTATCGCCAGCGGTTCAAGCAACAAGGCCATCGCGCGCCAGTTGGACATCGCCGAGACGACGGTGAAGATCCATGTCCAGCATATCCTGCGCAAGCTCAACCTCAGTTCGCGGGTCCAGGCGGCCGTCTTCCTCGCCGTACGCGGCAGCGCCTGACCCCGGTCCGGCATAGTTCTTTCGAACGATGCCCGGGCGTCCGATCGGTCGAAATCATCCTCCTTCCGGACATGCCGGCCTGCCCGGCCGAGGGATGTCGCACCTTGCATCGGGCGCCTAGATTGGAACTCAGCAAGGGACCAGGGAGCGACCGGCATGGCGCTATCGCCGAAGGATCGAGTCACGGGACAGGCAATTCGCGTACTGGTCGTCAGCACGCTCTCGTTTACCGTGTGTTTCATGGTGTGGATGATGTTCGGTGTCATCGGCATCCCGATCCGCAAGACGCTGGGACTCAACGCCACGGAGTTCGGCCTGCTGACAGCCATCCCCGTGCTGACCGGCTCGCTGATCCGGGTGCCGCTGGGTCTCATGACCGACCGCTATGGCGGGCGGATCGTCTTTTTCGTGCTGATGCTGGCCTGCGTACCGCCGATCTGGCTGATGTCGTACGCGACGCAGTACTGGCACTTCCTGCTCGCCGGGATGTTCATCGGCCTGGCCGGCGGCTCGTTCTCGGTCGGCACGCCATACGTAGCGCGCTGGTTCCCGAAAAGCCGTCAGGGCTTTGCCATGGGTGTTTTCGGTGCCGGCAATTCGGGGGCGGCAGTCAACAAGTTCATCGCGCCGGCGCTGGTGGTGAGCTTCGGCTGGGCCATGGTGCCGCGCGCCTATGCAGCCATCCTGCTTGGCACGGCCTTGCTGTTCTGGCTGCTGAGCGCGCATGACACGAGCCATGTCACCGGGGGCGGTGCCTCGCTGCGGGACCAGCTGCGCACGCTCAAGGACCCGCGCGTGCTCAAGTACTGCCAGTACTACTCCATCGTCTTCGGCGGCTATGTCGCGCTGAGCCTCTGGATGGTGCAGTACTACGTAGGCGAGTACGGACTGGAACTCCCAACGGCGGCGTTGCTGGCAGCCTGTTTCTCCTTGCCTGGCGGCGTCCTGCGCGCCGTGGGCGGCTGGCTCTCCGACCGGCACGGCGCACACAGCGTGACCTGGTGGGTACTGTGGGTGTGCTGGATCTGCCTGTTCCTGCTGAGCTACCCGCAGACCGAGTTCACGGTGGCCGCGGTCGACGGTGTCCGCCACTTCCGGCTGGGTCTGAACATCTATGCCTTCACCGCGTTGCTGGCGGTGCTGGGTGTTGCCTTCGCGTTCGGCAAGGCGAGTGTATTCAAGTACATCAGCGACGACTATCCGGACAACATCGGGGCCATCAGCGGCATTGTCGGCCTGGCCGGCGGGCTGGGCGGCTTCGTGCTGCCGATCCTGTTCGGTGTGTTGCTGGACATCACCGGCGTGCGATCCAGCGCCTTCATGCTGATGTACGGCGTGGTCTGGGTATCCCTGATCTGGATGTATTTCACCGAGGTGCGCCGCACCGAGATGATGGGCCCGCACGGGGTGCGTGCCGGCAACGCGGCGCGGTCCTGAGCGCGCCTGGAGACGGAAATGAGCCGAACCGTAGCAGAGACACCGAAGCCGTCCGGCAGCGGCCGGGTACTGACCATCTGGACCCCTGAAGACCGCGCATTCTGGGAGCGCGAGGGCGAGGCGATCGCCAAGCTGAATCTGTGGATCTCGGTGCCCGCGCTGTTCCTGGCATTTGCCATCTGGCAATTGTGGAGTGTGGTGGCCGTCAACCTGCCGCAACTCGGCTTCAAGTACTCGACCAACCAGCTCTTCTGGCTGGCGGCCGCGCCCGCGCTATCGGGCGCGACGCTGCGCATCTTCTATTCTTTCATGGTGCCCCTGTTCGGCGGGCGCCGCTGGACTGCAATCTCCACGGCGTCCTTGTTGATTCCCGCCATCGGGATCGGCATTGCGGTGCAGGATCCGACCACCAGCTATCCCACCATGCTGCTGCTGGCGCTGCTGTGCGGCCTGGGGGGCGGCAACTTCAGCTCCAGCATGGCCAATATCAGCTTCTTTTTTCCCAAGGAGCACAAGGGCTCGGCGCTGGGCGTGAATGCGGGGCTGGGAAACCTTGGCGTTTCGGTGGTGCAGTTCCTGAGCCCGCTGGTCGTCACGGTGGGCATCCTCGGCATTTTTGGCGGCGATCCGCAGACGATCGTCGGCAAGACCGGCCAGGTGAGCCAGGTGTGGGCGCAGAACGCCGCCTATATCTGGATTCCCTGGATCGCGCTGGCGTCGGTGGCGGCCTGGTTCTTCATGAACGACATTGCCGACGCGCGGGCCTCGTTCGCCGCACAGGCAGCCATCTTCAAGCGCAAGCATAACTGGCTGATGTGCGTGCTGTACCTTGGCACCTTCGGCTCGTTCATCGGCTTTGCCGCGGGCTTCCCGCTGCTGATCAAGAGCCAGTTTCCCGACGTCAACCCGCTGGCGTATGCCTGGCTGGGGCCGCTGCTGGGCGCGCTGATCCGGCCCGTCGGCGGCTGGCTGGCCGACCGGCTCGGCGGCGCGTCCGTCACCCTGTGGAATTTCGTGGTGATGGCGCTGGCGGTGGTCGGGGTGCTGTATTTCCTGCCCAAGGGCGCGGGCGGCTATGCGCTCTCCGCCGGTCCGGCGCAAGGCAGCTTCACCGGCTTTTTCCTGATGTTCCTGGTGCTGTTCCTGACCACGGGCATTGGCAATGGCTCGACCTTCCGCATGATCCCGGTGATCTTCCTCAACCAGAAGCTGCGCGAGGTGGAGGGCGCCGGCGAAGAGGCGCAGGCCCGCGCGATCAAGGAAGGCAATACCGAGGGGGCGGCCGCGCTGGGCTTCGCTGGGGCGCTGGGTGCCTACGGCGGTTTCTTCATCCCCAAGAGCTACGGCACCGCCATCGCCGCGACCGGCGGCCCGGAGGCCGCACTGTGGATATTCATCGTCTTCTATCTCCTTTGCGTGGTGATCACCTGGTGGTACTACGGGCGGCGCGGCGCCGAGATGCCGTGCTGAGCACGATGGCGATGCGCACAAACGATACCGGAGCCCCGCAATGAGCCATTTTCTCGATCGCCTCACTTACTTCAGCCAGCCGCGCGAGCGTTTCTCCGACGGCCACGGCCAGACCACGGGCGAGGACCGCACCTGGGAGGACGCCTACCGCAACCGCTGGCAGCACGACAAGATCGTGCGCTCCACCCATGGCACCAACTGTACCGGCTCGTGCTCGTGGAAGATCTACGTGAAGGGCGGCATCGTGACCTGGGAAACCCAGCAGACCGATTACCCCCGCACGCGCGCCGACCTGCCGAACCACGAGCCGCGCGGCTGCGCGCGGGGTGCGAGCTACTCCTGGTATCTCTACAGCGCCAACCGGGTCAAGTACCCGATGGTGCGGGGGCGCCTGCTCAAGCACTGGCGGGCGGCGCGGGCCGTGGCCAAGAGCGCCGTGGACGCCTGGGCGGCCGTGGTCGAAAACGACGCGGCGCGCCGCGAGTACCAGCAGCAGCGCGGGATGGGCGGCTTCGTGCGCAGCAGTTGGGACGAGGTCAATGAACTGATCGCCGCGGCTAACGTTTACACCATCAAGACGCACGGCCCGGACCGCGTGATCGGCTTCTCGCCGATCCCGGCCATGAGCATGGTGAGCTACGCGGCAGGCAGCCGCTACCTCAGCCTGATCGGCGGGGTCTGCATGAGTTTCTATGACTGGTACTGTGACCTGCCGCCCGCCAGCCCGCAGACCTGGGGTGAACAGACCGATGTGCCGGAGAGCGCGGACTGGTACAACTCCACCTTCCTGATCGCCTGGGGCTCCAACGTGCCGCAGACGCGCACGCCGGACGCGCACTTCTTTACCGAGGTGCGCTACAAGGGCGCCAAGGTGGTCGCCGTGACCCCGGACTACGCGGAGGTTTCCAAGCTGGCCGACCTGTGGCTGCATCCGAAGCAGGGCACCGATGCGGCGCTGGCAATGGCGATGGGCCACGTCATCCTCAAGGAGTTCTACTTCGAGCGGCGCAGCGCCTATTTTGACGACTATGCGCGCCGGTATACGGACCTGCCGTTGCTGGTCGCGCTCAAGGAACACACGCTGCCCGACGGCAGCAGGACCCTGGTGCCCGATCGCTATGTGCGCGCCAGCGATTTCCCCGATGCGCTGGGGCAGGCGAACCATCCCGAATGGAAGACGGTCGGTTTCGACGAACAAGGCAAGGTCGCCTTGCCTCACGGCTCGATCGGCTTCCGCTGGGGGCCGGACGGCAGGCCCGACGCCGGCAAATGGAACCTTGAAAGCAAGGAGGCCAGGCAGGGCGAGGCCGTGAAGCTCAAGCTGTCGGCGGTGGAGGATGGCGCCCAGCCGCATGAAATCGTCGATGTCGGCTTCCCCTATTTCGGCGGCATCGACACACCGCATTTCACGGCCAGCAAGACCGCCGGCGATGTGATCGTGCGGCGCGTGCCGGCAGTACGCCTGGCGTTGCAGGAAGAAGGCGGCCAGCGCGAGACGCTGGTGGCCACGGTGTTCGACCTGCTGGCGGCCAACTACGGCGTGGCGCGCGGGCTGCCGGGCGAACAGCAGGGCGGCGCCGCCACGGGCGGCTACGATGACGAGGTCCCCTACACGCCCGCCTGGCAAGAGCGCATCACCGGTGTGCCGCGCCAGCAGGTCATCGCGGTGGCGCGGCAGTTCGCGGACAACGCCGACAAGACCCATGGCAAGTCCATGGTGATCATCGGCGCGGCGATGAACCACTGGTACCACTGCGACATGAACTACCGCGGCATCATCAACATGCTGATGCTGTGCGGCTGCATCGGCCAGAGCGGTGGCGGCTGGGCGCACTACGTGGGCCAGGAAAAGCTGCGCCCGCAGACCGGCTGGACCGCGCTCGCCTTCGCGCTGGACTGGATCCGGCCGCCGCGCCAGATGAACTCGACCAGCTTCTTCTATGCCCATACGGACCAGTGGCGCTACGAGAAACTCGGCGTGGACGAGATCCTCTCGCCGCTGGCCGATCCGGCGCGCTACAGCGGCTCGATGATCGACTACAACGTCCGCGCGGAGCGCATGGGCTGGCTGCCATCGGCGCCGCAGCTGCAGACCAATCCGCTGCAGGTGCAGCGCGACGCGCAGGCGCGCGGGCTGGACACGCGGGACTATGTGGTCCAGTCCCTCAAGGACGGCTCGCTGAAGATGAGCTGCGAGGACCCCGATCACCCGGCCAACTGGCCGCGCAACATGTTTGTGTGGCGTTCCAACCTGCTCGGCTCCTCGGGCAAGGGGCATGAATATTTCCTCAAGCACCTGCTGGGCACCAGCCACGGCGTGCAGGGCAAGGACCTCGGTCCCGACCATGCCAGGCCCGAGGAAGTCCGCTGGCATGAGCAGGCGCCCGAGGGCAAGCTGGACCTGCTGGTCACGCTCGATTTCCGCATGAGCACCACCTGCATGTACTCGGACATCGTGCTGCCCACGGCGACCTGGTACGAGAAGAACGATCTCAACACCAGCGACATGCATCCGTTTATCCATCCGCTCTCCACCGCCGTCGATCCGGCCTGGCAGGCGCGCAGCGACTGGGAGATCTACAAGGGTTTCGCCAAGACCTTCAGCCAGGTCTGCGTGGGCCATCTCGGGGCGGAGAAGGAAGTGGTGCTCACCCCGCTGATGCACGACACGCCCGCCGAACTGGCGCAGCCTTTCGGCGTGCGGGACTGGAAGAAGGGCGAATGCGACCTGGTGCCCGGCCAGACCGCGCCGCAGATCAATGTGGTGGAGCGCGATTACCCCAACACCTATCAGCGCTTCACCGCGCTCGGCCCCCTGATGACGCGCATCGGCAATGGCGGCAAGGGGATCGGCTGGAACACGGAAAGCGAGGTGCATGCGCTCGGGGAACTCAATGGCACGGTCAGCGAGGCGGGCGTCAGCCAGGGCTTGCCGCGCATCGACACCGATATCGACGCGGCCGAAGTCGTGATGATGCTGGCGCCTGAAACCAACGGCCACGTGGCGGTCAAGGCATGGCAGGCGCTTAGCCGCATCACCGGGCGCGAGCATGCCCACCTGGCGCTGCACCGCGAGGACGAGAAGATCCGCTTCCGCGATATCCAGGCGCAGCCGCGCAAGATCATCTCCTCGCCGACCTGGAGCGGGCTGGAGAGCGAGAAGGTGAGCTACAACGCGGGCTATACCAATGTGCACGAACTGATCCCGTGGCGCACCCTGAGCGGGCGGCAGCAGTTCTACCAGGACCATCCGTGGATGCGCGATTTCGGCGAAGGCTTCGTCAGCTACCGGCCGCCGATCAACCTGAAGAACGTCGACGAAATGCTGGGCAAGAAGCCCAACGGCCACCCGGAGATCGCGCTGAACTTCATCACGCCGCATCAGAAATGGGGCATCCATTCGACCTACACCGACAACCTGATCATGCTTACGCTGAATCGCGGCGGGCCGGTGGTCTGGCTGTCGGAGGACGATGCGGGGCGGGCCGGCATCGTCGATAACGACTGGGTCGAGCTCTTCAATGCCAACGGCGCCATCGCCGCGCGCGCCGTGGTGAGCCAGCGCATCAAGCCAGGCATGGTGATGATGTATCACGCGCAGGAGAAGATCATCAACACGCCCGGTTCGGAGATCACCGGTCTGCGCGGAGGCATTCATAACTCGGTCACGCGCGTGGTGCTCAAGCCCACCCATATGATCGGCGGCTATGCGCAATACAGCTACGGCTTCAATTACTACGGGACCATCGGCACCAATCGCGACGAGTTCGTGGTGGTGCGCAAGATGGACCGGGTCGACTGGCTCGACGAGCCCGCCAACGCCGACGCCCCCGGCGCCGCCTGAGAAGAAGGAGACCGACGATGAAAGTCCGCGCACAGATCGGCATGGTTCTCAACCTGGACAAGTGCATCGGTTGCCATACCTGCTCGGTGACCTGCAAGAACGTCTGGACCAACCGCCCCGGCATGGAGTACGCCTGGTTCAACAATGTGGAGACCAAGCCCGGCATTGGCTATCCCAAGGAATGGGAAAACCAGGAGCGCTGGAACGGTGGCTGGGTGCGCAAGGCCGACGGCCGCATCGAGCCCCGCCAGGGCGGCAAGTGGAAGCTGCTGATGCGCATCTTCTCCAATCCCAACCTGCCGCAGATCGACGATTACTACGAGCCGTTCACGTTCGACTACGACCACCTGCAGTCCGCGCCCGAGTCCCGCACGGCCCCCACTGCGCGCCCGCGCAGCCTGATCACCGGCAAGCGCATGGAGAAGATCGAATGGGGGCCGAATTGGGAGGAGATCCTGGGCGGCGAGTTTGCCAAGCGCTCCAAGGACCGCAACTTCGACGACATCCAGAAGGAGATCTACGGGCAGTTCGAGAACACCTTCATGATGTACCTGCCGCGCCTGTGCGAGCACTGCCTGAACCCGACCTGCGTGGCCAGTTGCCCGTCCGGTTCGATCTACAAGCGGGAAGAGGACGGCATCGTGCTGATCGACCAGGATAAATGCCGCGGCTGGCGCATGTGCGTGTCCGGCTGTCCCTACAAGAAGATCTACTACAACTGGCAGAGCGGCAAGGCGGAGAAGTGCATCTTCTGCTATCCGCGCATCGAAGCCGGCCAGCCTACCGTCTGCTCGGAAACCTGCGTCGGCCGCATCCGCTACCTCGGCGTGCTGCTCTACGATGCGGACCGCATCCAGGAGGCGGCCAGCGTGGAGCATGACCGCGATCTCTACCAGGCGCAGCTCGACATCTTCCTCGATCCCAACGACCCCAAGGTCATCGAGCAGGCCCGCGCGGACGGTGTGCCCGAGTCATGGCTGGAGGGGGCACGCCGCAGCCCCGTCTACCAGATGGCGGTGGACTGGAAGGTGGCGCTGCCGCTTCACCCGGAGTACCGGACCTTGCCGATGGTCTGGTACGTGCCGCCGCTGTCGCCCATCACGGCGGCGGCAAATGCCGGCGAAGTCGGCATCAACGGCGAGATTCCCGACGTGAAGCAGTTGCGCATCCCGGTCAAGTACCTTGCCAACCTGCTCACCGCAGGCGACACCACGCCCGTGGTGCGCGCGCTGGAGCGGATGCTGGCCATGCGCGCCTATCAGCGCGACAAGCACGTGGAAGGGCGCCAGAACCTGGCTGCGCTGCAACAGGCCGGGCTTAGCGTGGCGCAGGTCGAGCAGATGTACCAGGTGATGGCGATCGCCAACTACGAGGATCGCTTCGTCATTCCCACGGCGCACCGGGAGTACGCGGAGGACGCCTTCGACCTGCGCGGCGGCTGTGGCTTCTCGTTCGGCAACGGCTGCTCGGACGGCACCAGCGAGACCAGCCTGTTCGGCGGGAAGAAGCGGCGGACCATCCCGATCAAGGCGACACTGTAAAGGACGCGGCCATGAAACCATTCGATGCGCGAATCTGCCTGGTGCTGGCCCGGCTGCTGGCCTATCCGGGGGAGGAACTGCGTGCTTCCCTGGTGCCGATGCGGGATCTGGTGGCGGCGAGCCGCTCGCTCAGCGATCCCGGGCGGGACAGCCTGCTGGCGCTGATTGACGGCATGCAGCGCCGCGACCCCTATGAACTCGAGGCGCGCTACGTCGACACCTTCGACCGCGGCCGCGCCACCGCGCTGCACTTGTTCGAACATGTGCACGGCGACTCGCGCGAGCGCGGCCAGGCGCTGGTGGATTTGCTGCAGACCTATGAGGCCGCCGGCTTGTTCCTGGGGGCGGGCGAACTGCCCGACTACTTGCCGGTAGTACTGGAGTTCGCCGCCACGCAGCCAGGGCAGACCGCGCGCGAATTCCTGGCCGAGATGGCGCACATCCTCAATGCCGTGCATACCGCGCTGGCCGAGCGCCACAGCCCGTATCACGCGGCAATCGCGGCCGTGCTGGAACTGGCGGGCGAGCGCGTCGAGCCGGTAAGGCTGCCGCCCGAGGAATCGCTCGACGAGGCCTGGGCCGAGCCGCCTGCCTTCGACGGCTGCGCCACGCGCGGCCAGAGCAAGCCCGGCGAGCCCCAGCCGA
>NZ_JFJV02000047.1:12365-14601 GCF_000611145.1 Cupriavidus sp. SK-3
ACGGACCCGTCACCGGAGCGCGATCATGACTGCCGCCCTCGACACCTTTTTCTTCGGCCTCTATCCGTACATCTGCCTGGTCGTATTTCTGGTCGGGAGCCTGATCCGCTTCGACCGTGACCAGTACACCTGGAAGAGCGATTCCTCGCAGATGCTGCGCGCCGGGCAGTTGCGCTGGGCCAGCAACCTGTTCCATGTCGGCGTGCTGTTCCTGTTCTTCGGGCACCTGTTCGGCATGCTCACGCCCCATGCGGTCTACGGCCATTTCATCAGCGCTGGCGCCAAGCAGCTCCTGGCGATGATTTCGGGCGGCGTGGCAGGCGTGCTTGGCTTCATCGGGGTGAGCCTGTTGCTGCATCGCCGCCTGGGCGACCCGCGTATTCGCGCCACCTCGCGTCCCGGGGACATCGCCATCCTCTGGCTGCTGTGGGTGCAACTGGCGCTGGGGCTGGGCACCATACCGCTGTCCGGGCAACACCTGGACGGCAGCATGATGCTGGTGCTGGCCGAATGGGCCCAGCGCATCGTGACGCTGCGAGGCGGCGCTCCGGATCTGATGCAGGGGGTGGGCTGGGTGTTCAAGCTGCACATGGTGCTGGGCATGACGGTGTTCCTGGTGTTTCCCTTCACCCGCCTGGTCCATGTCTGGAGCGGCTTTGCCTCGGTGACTTACCTGTTCCGTCCCTACCAGGTGGTGCGCAGCCGCCGCCTGAACCTGCCGGCCGGGCACGAACGCGCCAAGCGTGCGCAGCCCGAACAATCGCGTTGAGGAGCGTGCCATGCGTCATTCCGTATCTACCCGCGCCGCGTCCGTCAACGGCCAGGTCCTGCACGCCGACGATGAAACGCTGGCGCCGGAAGCCCTGCGCCAGCGCGCATGCACCGAGTTGCTGCGCCAGGCGGCCCAGCGCGCCGGGCTGCTCGATCAAGCCGATACCGGCGCAACCGACGGCGTGATCAGCGAGGCCGCCAGCACGGCAATCGAAAGCCTGCTGGAAAACGAACTGCAGATACCCGAGCCGGGCGAAGAGGCATGCCGGCGCCATCATGCGGCCAATCTCGCCCGATATAGCCGCGGCGAGCGCGTGCTGGCCCGCCACATCCTGTTTGCCGTGACGCCCGGCCTGGATGTCAATGCGCTGCGCCAGCGCGCCGAACGCATGCTCGTGGAAGTGCGCTGCCACGACGACCCGGCGTCCGCGCGCGAGCACTTTGCGCGCGCGGCGGGCGAGTTTTCAAACTGCCCGAGCGGCGCCCAGGGGGGAGACCTGGGCTGGCTGGAGGCGGGCGATTGCGCGCCGGAGCTCGCCCGCGAGCTGTTCGGTCATCAGGAAGTCGGGGTGCTTCCGCGGCTGGTGCACAGCCGCTTTGGCCTGCACGTGGTGGAGGTGTGCGCGCGTGATAGCGGCGAAGTGCAACCGTTCGAGACAGTGCGCTCGGCTGTGGCGCTGCAACTGCGCCAGCAAGCCTATGTCACCGCGCTGCGCCAGTACCTGAGCCTGCTGGCCGGGCAGGCGGTGATCGAGGGAGTGGATCTCGACGGGGCCGATACGCCTTTGGTGCAGTAGGGCTGAAAGGCCTTACTGCAGGCCGTCGAACAGCATGATGTCCACCCTGTCGCCGGCGGCTGCGTGCGGTCTGGGTGACTTTGGCTGGAGAGCTGGCCATGGCATTGCTGCTGCTATTCGCGCTGTTCACCAAGCATCTCGTGTGCGACTTCCTGTGGCAGCCGAGCTGGATGCTGGCCGGCAAGGGCGACTTCCGTAGCCCGGGTGGCTATGCTCACGCGGGGCTACATGGCCTGTGCACCGCTGTGCTGCTCGGCGGCTTCGGTGTGGCCCATTGGCTCTGGCTGGGGATCTTCGACGCTGTCGTCCACTACATGGTCGACCGCTGGAAGGTGCGCTTCGGCCGAAGCGCCAATTTGACGCCGAACTTGCCGCAGTTCTGGTGGGCATTTGGCGTGGACCAGTACGCGCACGTGCTGACCTACCTCGCCGTGGTCTGGCTTGCTGGGGGCCTGAACTGACTCGTCGGCTTCCTGTCCGCCGGCAGGCCACTGCCTTCGGGCGACTTTCTTTACCGTCGAGGTATCTTTCTAGCGGCGTTGCGCCACTAGCCGCACCAGGCGAATGCCAACACCAAAGCGGGGATAATTCGAATCGCCAGCTCACCGCCAGAGCAGTGCCCAACGCACCCTGCAGTCGCCCCTTCGAACTTTTACCTTAACCGTACA
>NZ_JFJV02000048.1:0-1181 GCF_000611145.1 Cupriavidus sp. SK-3
CCGCCCGTACACCACTTTCAACTCTAGCTCGCTGTTGATGGCGACACCTGCAGTTGCCCTTGAAGCCAACTCAGTTACGAGTGTCATTGAGTCTGCTGTAGCAGAGGGCATTCGTTTTACCTGCGGCGCCACCAGGCTAGAGACGCTCGAAACAGAGATGCAGGACTACCTGCAGTCCCTCGGCGTCCGTCCCGACCTTGTCATCAAGAAGGTTGACCGCGAGCATGGAACGGCGGTCTACACACTAGCCACACCCAAAGGTGACACCAACACCCTGAACTTTCACCAACGTCTGGGCTTTGCCGTCGGCCGGGAGGTGGTGGCTTTGCCGACGAAGACCGGCCGAACTCGAAAAGTCACCACCGTGTCGAAGAAAGAGATTCTTCTGGCGCTGATGCAACATGGCCGCCTGACAGAATTCCGGGGGTCAGCCTGCGACATCAAGGCACTGCACGACCATATTGGCGCGCGTCAGAACATTGTCGCCTGGGCAGAGCACCTTGGGTGGGTGTGGCCAAACGGGGATTCGGCGCGCTGGAACAGGCGGTTCTGGAACGAGGGAACCCCTAAGCCCGGTACGGCACTGACTGCCGCCCTGATGGACGCCTTCCTAACACAGCGGCAATATGCGATTGGCTGTTTCACTGCAACCAAGCTGGTGATTGCTCATGGCATCACAGACTATTATGGCAGGGTCAAGCCGGATACCGCACTGGCGCGGCTTGTGCAGGACCGCCTCCTTGCTGATGGCGACGCTCTGGTACGCGTTGAGCCGGCTCGCATGTGGTCATTTGAGGCCGACTTTGACCGCGCAGACGCTGCGACGCCTGGAAAGCTGCTGCTGCTAACCGAAGGGGTTGCACCCAAGAACTTCGTACCAGGAGACTGGGCCTATCTGCTCAACACGGACCCTGTTTCCTATCGGAAGATGGGGTATGAAGGGTCCAATGCCATCTATCTTGGCCACAACCGCTTTGATGACTACTACAACGACAACCATCACGCGTACACGTATGAGCAGAAGCTGGATGAGGTCTACCAGTGGCGTCATGGAGTCTTCAGTCGCTCACGCGATTTCAAAAAAATCCGAAAACTGAGTCACCCCGAACTGGAGCGCCTAGGCGCGGCCCCCGATGCCGGTGGGTTAGTTCATGCGGTTATACACATCTTTGACCGATCAA
>NZ_JFJV02000049.1:0-12863 GCF_000611145.1 Cupriavidus sp. SK-3
TTGCCGCCCCTCAGGCGGCAAACACGGCTACACCAAATCGGGAGTTTGACGACGTTGCGCGCTATCCCCTTTATGCCGAGGGCGGCAGCGTCGTGGAAGCGGCCTGCCGCTCACGGCTGGAGACGGTGATCGCGGAGCTTGGGGTCGCCGTTGCCGGGCTGGACTGGCAATGCGACGCCGCCCGCCGATTTCACCGCCAAGCGCCGCCGCATCGTGCGTCTGCGCTCGGTCACGCACGACGCATGAATAAAGGCATGCATGGAGCGGCCGCGTCCACTGCTGGAACCCCACCCCGACTGGCTCGACGCCCTTCTTTACCTGGGCTTGCTGTTGCATGGCATGGCCACCCTGCCCCGATTGCTGCTGCGCGCGCAAGCGCGCTGAATTCGCCCCCGGCAACGGTCATCCGCCCGCCGTCTGCCACGGCACTGTCCAAAAATTAGGCAGACCGATACACAACCGCCACTATTGGGCGAACGCGACGCGCCGGACTTGGTTATCCACACAAACTGTGGATAACGCGATCTGGCATTTGCGGACAAATCATGTACGTGCGTCGCAGCAATCCGCGCTGCGTTTGCGCGGCCATGTGCAATGCCGGGAGACGTTGGCATCACGCCAATCCCGCATTGGGAACAGTGCGCCAGAGCTTGCGGATTCACGCTGCATGGGCTTTACCCCCCTTCATTTAGGACGGGTCCGATTTTATTGGCGCCACGCCGCCAGTAAACTCGCGACATGCTTTTCGCCGCCGCATTCCTTCCCGCCAACATCCATGCCTTGCAGGCGATGGGGCGCGCGTATGCCGGAATGCCAGGCGAACTCGACGAGCGTATCGCTTTGCTCGAGTCCGGGCTATTGGCCTCGGCGACCGGGATCGGGCAGCTGAAGCTTCAGGTCGCCAGGTTGCGCCTGGAAGAACTTCTCTTCGACCAGGCGCAGGCCGCGCCTGAGGCGGACCGGTTCGCCACCATCAAACCTGCATAACGCTTATGACACTTCTATGAAGATCGCACTGCTAGCGGACTTATCGGTTCAGGCCAAGGCCATTGCGGACTCCCTGTCGCGCGCCGGCCTGTACTGCAACACCTACCACGCAAGCCAGGCACTCTTCCATGGCATCGATCAGGCCGCGTACGACGTCCTGCTGATCGACCACGAACTGGCGGACATGCCCGCCGTGGATGCCGTGCGCACGGTACGTGGCGCCTGCCGCTGCGAGGTGCCCGTCATGGTGCTCTCCAGCCGGCGAGACGAAGACTCCGTCGTCAATACCCTGCAGGCCGGCGCCGATGACTACATGATCCGCCCCCTGCGCTCACGGGAACTGGTGGCCCGGCTCCATGCGCTGCAGCGCCGCACCGCCTCGCGCGGGCAATCGCTTGACCGTGCCATCAAGGTCGGCCCTTACGCACTGGATTGCCTCTCGCACCAGGCCGTATTCCAGGGCCGGCGGCTGCCGCTGACGCCCAAGGAGTTCGATCTCGCCTCGCTGCTGTTTTCCAATGTAGGACGCGTCCTATCGCACACGCATATCGAGCTGGCGATATGGGGCTACCCGCTGCCGCCGTCGTCGCGCGCGCTGGCGAGCCTGGTCTCGCGCCTGCGCCGCACGCTGCGGCTCTGTCCCCGCAACGGCCTGGTCCTCACCGTGATCTATGCCCAGGGCTATCGCCTCGATCAAACCGGTCCGGGCCTGGCCGCGCCGAGCCCCCAACGGTTCGGCTGACCACTGCCGCGGCGGCGCCCCTCAGGCCCCCGGCCGGCTGCCTGGCATCAGGTCGCGCAGGTCGATCACGGCAAAACCGCTGGCGGCCTTCTTGGCTTCGCGCTTGGCCATGGCCGCGGCCGCGCCGATATGGCTGCTGCCCAGGCGGGGCAGCCCGGCAATGCCTTCCAGCACTCGTGGCCCGACCCGCACCGCGCCAGCAGCCATCGACACGGCGGGGAAGAACACGGCCTGCCCGCCGCGATCTTCGCCATGGATGCCGCCGGCCGCGCGGTCGGCGTCGTCATACATCTCGCGTGATGCACGATTGAAACGCGCAATCGCCGAGCGCGTGCGTTCCGCCCAGTCGGGGCTCTGGTACAGCACCAGGAAATCGTCTCCTCCCACATGGCCCAGGAAATCCCGCGTGGGATCGCAAGTTTGCGTGAGGATGGCGGCCGCTCCCTTCAGCATTTCGTCCCCCTTCCAGTAGCCGTACTGGTCGTTGTAGGGCTTGAAATGGTTGAGGTCCACATAACAGGCATGGAACTCCGCGCCCGCCTCGATCAGGCGATCGATATGGCGGTTCAGGGGCATGTTGCCCGGCAGGAAGGTCAGCGGGTTGGCGTAGCGCGCCGCCTCCATGCGGATCTCCGTCACCGCGCGGATCAGGTCGGCGCCGGTGCCAAGGCCGGCGTAGCGCCCCCGCTCGGTGATGATGAAGCCGTCGGCCAGCGGACGCTGGTCCTCGCCCGACAGAGCCTGCGCCATTTCCTCGATGCTCGCGCTCAGGTCGAAACAGAGCGGCGCGCGATTGGCCATGCCGATGCAGGCTTTCCTGCCATACAGCTCCCGATGGAACGGCACCGCGAAGCGGTCAATGAGGTAGTGCCGGTTGACGATCGCAAGCGGTGTGTCGTCCTCGCTCACCACCGCCACCGCGTGCAGCCCCGCATGCGCGTGAAACAGCGCCAGCAGTTCGTTGTTGCTGGTGGCCGGGCTCACGGCGGGAGCGGACCGCAGCAGCTTGCCCGCCGACACGCCGGGATTCGCCGAGCGCACTGCCTGCGGAAACACGGCGATCTGCCTGGACACCAGCGCCTGGCGGGCCTGCTGCCCGACTTCCCGCAGCGGCTGCGGCTCCGGCCGTCCGAGGTAATAGCCCTGGCCGAAGGGCACGCCCAGGTCGCGCAGCACCGCCAGTTCGTCGGCGTCCTCGATGCCTTCGGCGATTACCGCGCCACCCGTTGCCTTCACCAGGGCCAGCACCGTGCGCACGACCTCGAGCCGGCGCGAGCAGGTGCCGATACCGCGCACCAGCGACTTGTCCAGCTTGGTGAAGTGCGGTGCGAGAAGAATCAGCCGGTCGAGATTGGCGTGGCCGGTGCCGAAATCGTCCAGCGCGCATTGCATGCCCAACGCGTGCAGCACAGCCATGGCCTGGCCAAAGCGCTCGGCGTCTTCGATGGGCGTCTGCTCGGTGACCTCGATCACCACCCGTTCCGGCGCGATGCTGTCCGCTATCAGGGTTCGCATCGCGCGGCCGTCTTCGGCCAGCAGGTAGCGCAGCGCCATGGTGCTGAAGTTGAGGAACAGCTTGCCGCGCAAGCCGCGCGCCAGGCAGCCGGCTAGTCCGGCGCGCGCCGCCTGCAATTCGATCTGGACGGTTTCGGCCTCGTTGCGGGCGAGACGGAACAAGGCGTCCGGCATGGCCAGCGGCGAGTTGGACGGGCCGCGAACCAATGCCTCATAGCCCAGGATATCGCCAGTGCCGAAGGCGACGATAGGCTGGAAGACGGCGTGCAGCGGCGGCAAACGCAGCCGCGGCGCGCGCGCGCCGGCCAGGGGAGAGGCAAATTGCATGGACGGAGTGAACGTGACGTGGGGAGAGCGCGGCGCCAGGCGCGAAAAGCCGGTGAGCCAAAGTGACTCGCCCTCTATTTCATGTCAGGAATGTGTCACCCGGATGACAAAATCGATTACCCCCTCGCGCGGCCGGGATGTCATGGATGCGTCACAGATGTCGGCCAGCATGCGGGGAAAATCCAATTCATGCCGCCGCCCGCCGCAAGCGCGGGATGGCGGTACCCCAGGGTCAGCAAGTGGGCCGCCCGGTCCATCGGAGTCTCAACGTGTCGCAAACCATCAAACTCAGTCTTCCACGCCGCACGGGCTGGCGCATCCCGTCCTGGCTGGGCCGGCTTCCGCTTGCCGCGCGCATGTGCGCAGCGTTCGCGCTGGTCTATGTGTTTGGTGCCGTGGTCGGGCTGACGGGCATCTTCAGCCTGGTTTCGGTCAAGCAGATGACAGATACCCTTTACCAGCGGGATATGCAGGGCGCCATCGCCGCGGAACGCGCGCAATCGGCGCTGGCCCGGCTTGGCCGTGCCCAGCTGGCGCTGACCATGGCCACCAGCGGCAGCGAGCGCGATGGCGCGGTGGCCGATATCGATAGCGCCCTCGGTGGCCTTGATCAGGCCCTGTCGATCGTTCGCAACGCGGCGCCCGCGCAGGCTCCGGCGTTGCAGCACGAGCGCGACAGTGCCGCCGCAATGCTGCGGGATTACGTCGCCCTGTTGCGCAAGCAGCCGCTCGATGCGTTGCAGTTCGACAGTTCGGTCTCGGTCGATGGCCACTTCCTGGGCGAACAGCTGCAAAAGCTGGCCGGGCTGGTCGAAGTCACCCGCAAGCAGCAGGAGCGGCAGGCCGCCGATACGGTCGCCACGGTAGCCGCCAGCCAGTTGCGGGCCCAGGCCGTGATGGCGGCCATGCTGGTGGCGAGCCTGGCGGCGGCGGCCGCGCTGGCCTGGTTTGCTTCGCGCCTGCTGCTCTCGGAACTGGGCGGCGAACCGGCCGACGCGGCCAAGGTGGCGAGCCGCATCGCCTCGGGGGATTTGCAGCAGCCGGTGCGCGTGCGGGCGGGCGACGAGCACAGCCTGATGTGCCTGCTGGCACGCATGCGCGACCAGTTGGCCGGCGTACTGGAAGGCATCCAGCTTTCCGGCGCCGAAATCGCCGCGGCCAGCGAAGGCATTGCCCATGGCAACCAGGATCTGTCCCGCCGCACCGCACTGCAGGTTGCCGCGCTGGCCGGCGCCGCCGACAGCGTGGCGCGCCTTACCGCACTGGTCGGGCAGGCCCACGCACAGGCCACTGAATCCAGCGCGATGGCGCTGCGGGCACGCGAAGCCACCGACGCCGGCATGGCGGTGGTCGGCCAGATGAGCGGCGCCATGGAGGCGGTGAACCAGCACTCGCGCAGCATCACGGAAATGGTCGAGGTGATCGAGAGCATCGCCTTCCAGACCAACATCCTGGCGCTCAACGCCGCCGTCGAAGCCGCGCGCGCGGGCGAGGCCGGGCGCGGCTTCGCGGTCGTGGCCCAGGAAGTGCGCGGGCTGGCGCAGCGCAGCGCAACCTCCGCGCGCGAGATTCGCGCCACCATTGGCCACGCCAGCGAGGAGATCGCCCGCGGGGCGCGCCTGAGCGGGCAAGTGGTCAGCGCGATGGGCGGCATCGAGCAGGCGGTGGCTCAAAGCCATGCGCTGGCCGAGCGGCTGTGCGGCGTGGCGGACGAACAGGCGCGCGGCATCCGCTCGGTCGGCGAGGCCGTGGCCCAACTCGACCAGACCACCCGGCAGAACGCCGAACTCGTGGAAGCCGTCACGGCGCAGGCCGCCAGCCTGGATCAACAAGCGGCCGGGCTGGCGGCCGGGGTGGCCCGCTTCCGGTTCTGAGAGGGCGGCTATCAGGCGGCGGTCAGCGCGGCAGGTGTCATGGCAATCCAACTACAGTTCTGCAATGCAGAATTGTAGTTCCACCGTGCAGTTGACGCGCAAGGCGATCGGTGGGAATATCCGGCGATCGAACAATCCGGCGGCCCACGCCGGAAGCCTTACACGGAGACTGTATGAGTAGCACTCCCATGCCCGGCGCGCACGCGCCGGCTGCCGCCCCCTCCACCTCGTTTACCCGCCTGCACCAGACCATTGGCCCCTGGGTCCAGAGCCATCCCGAGCGCGTGGCGCTGATGGATGCCGAGCGGTCGCTGCGCTACGGCGAACTGGACAGCGCCATTGCCGAGACTGCCCGCGCCCTTGCGGCCCAGGGCGTGCGCGGCGGCGATCGCGTGGTGCTGGTGACGGAGAACAGCGTGGGCTGCGCGGTGCTGATCCTGGCGCTGAGCGCACTCGATGCATGGGCCGTGCCGGTCAACGCCCGCCTGTCCGCCCGCGAGATCGACAACATCGTCGAGCATTGCGGGGCGCGCATTGCGCTGTACCTCGACAGCGCCCATCCCGAAGCGCGCGAGCACGGCCTGGCACGCGGCGCACAGCCGGCCGAATGGCCGCACGTGGGCCGCCTGCTGCTGGGCGCGACCGACCAGGCCGCCGTGGCCGAGCCGGTGGAAGCGGCGGCGCGCGGCCCGGGCGCGGCGCCGNNACCAGGTCGCGGCGCTGATCTACACCACGGGCACCACCGGCGCCGCCAAGGCCGTGATGCTGACGCATGCCAACCTGATGTTCATTGGCCGCTCCAACCGGCTGCAGGCGCGCGTGCAGCCGGGTGACCGGGTCTACGGCGTGCTGCCGATCTCGCATGTCTATGGCCTGTCGGTTCTGCTGGTCGGCCCGCTCTCGAACGGCGCCACGGTTTATTACGAGCCGCGCTTCCGCCCGGAAAAACTCGCACACGCACTGGTCACGGAGCAACTCACCGTGCTGCACGGCGTGCCCGCCATGTACGCCAAGCTGATCGAATGGAGCCGCGCCCAGGCCACGCCGCTGCAGGCGCCCGCGCTGCGCATGGCGCAATCCGGCGGCGCACCGCTGACGGCCTCGCTCAAGGCCGCCTTCGAAGCCAGCTTCGGAATCATCCTGCACAACGGCTACGGCATGACCGAAACCTCGCCCACGGTCTGCCAGACCCGGGTGGAAGCCCCGCGCACGGACTGCTCGGTGGGCCCGGTCGTGCCTGACGTAGAGATCCGCCTGGGCGAGCCGCTGCCCGACGGCAGCGGCGAACTGCTGGTGCGCGGCCCCAATGTGATGAAGGGCTATTACCGCCGCCCCGACCTGACGGCGCAGGTGATCGATGCCGACGGTTGGCTGCATACCGGCGACCTGGCCCGCATCGACGCGGACGGCGCGGTGGCCATCGTTGGCCGCTCCAAGGAAATCATCATCCATTCCGGATTTAACGTGTACCCCGAGGAAGTCGAGCAATCGATCAACGCCTACCCGGCCGTGCTGCAGTCCGCGGTGGTCGGGCGCGCGGTGGAAGGCAATGAGGAAGTCATCGCCTTTATCGAAGTGCGCGACGGCATGGAAGTGGACCAGGCCGCCCTGCGCGCTTTCCTGCGCGAGCGTCTGTCGCCCTACAAGATGCCAGCCGAGGTCAGGGTCGTGGCCCACTTGCCGGCCGCGCCGTCGGGCAAGATCCTCAAGGCCAGGCTGCGCGAGCTGCTGGCCAGCGCGGGCTGAAGCACAACCCTGACGCCGCCGAGGCCACCGCATGTCCGAACCGCAGAGCGACCCGCAGACCGACGAGGCGCCCCAGCACAAGGAAGACCGGCATTTCGTGACCGCGCTGGCGCGCGGCCTGGACGTGCTGGCCTGCTTCCGCAGCTTCGAGACGCGCCTGGGCAATGCCGAGCTGGCGCAACGCTGCGGCCTGCCCAAGTCGACCGTGTCGCGCCTTACGCATACGCTGACCGAGCTTGGCTACCTGCGGCCGGACCCGGAGCAGCTCAAGTACCAGCTCGGCAGTTCGGCGCTGGCGCTGGCGCCTGCGGCGCAGCGCGGCGTCGACGTGCTCGCCGTGGTGCGGCCGTACATGCAGGAGCTGGCCGACCTGTCACAGGGCGTGACTTCACTGATCGTGCGCGACCGCGCGCAGATGCTGATCTACGAGAATTGCCAGTCGGAGTCATACCTGACGTTGCGGGTAGCGGTCGGCACGCGGATTTCCGGCCTGACCTCGGCTGCCGGGCGCGCCTATCTGGAGGCCCTGCCCGCTGGCGAACAACGCCAGGCGCTCGCTGCCTTCCGGCACCGGGACGGGATGGATGCCGCCAGTGCCGAGGCCATCGTCGCGCGCAGCCGCGCGGACGTACAGCGCCTGGGTTGCACCACATCCTTCGGCGAATGGCTGCCCGACATCAACTCGATCGCCGCCGCCTTCCGCCCCGGCCCCGCGCTGCCGCCGATGACGCTGTCGTGCAGCGGCCCCACGGCCATCCTGCCAGCCACGCAATTGCTCGAGAAGGTGCGCCCGCGACTGGTCGAGCGCATTCGCGAGATCGAATCGGTGCTGCGCGCACAGGACCGCTAAGCCACGGCCCCGGCGTTGCCTTGGCTGTCCTCCATCCCAGACAGCCGCCCGCCCGCATCAAGCCAACGGCGCGGGTGCCGCCATGCCGTATTTTTCCAGCCACGGCGCCAGTTGCGGCAGGATGACGGGGTTGAGCGCCACGCCGTCGCGCAACTGGCGCGCCTTGCGCTCCAGCGCGCCCTGCCCTGGCAGCCGTACGCGCTCCACGCCGGGCCGCGGCGGGTTGCCGGTACAGGCGCGCGCCACCCAGCCCATCTGGGTGGCGAAGGCCTCCTCCCCGGCAAAGGCTGCCGGATCCAGGATCTGCAGGAACACAGTATTGCCCCAGCGCTTGCCTGGATCGTCGCGGCCATGGCCCGTCAATCCGGCGGTCAGCGCTTCCACCATCAGCGACAGCGCAAAGCCCTTGTGGCCGGCATCGAGTCCGCCCAGCGGCAGGATCGAACCCGAGTGCGGCGGGAACAGCACCGCCGGATCGTCGCTGGCATTGCCGTGTTCGTCGATCAGCCACTGGTGCGGCAGCCGCTTGCCTTCCTTGTACAAGCGGCCGGTCAGGCCATTGGTGGTGATGGAAGTGGAGACATCGATCAGCACCGGGCCCTCCGGCGTGGGAAATCCCACCGCCATCGGGCTGGGGGAAAACACCGGGCGCATACCGCCAAAGGGCGCCACGGTGGCCGCGCCGGGCGCCGAGGAAAACAGCAGCATGACGAAGCCGGCCTTGGTTGCCCGCTCCAGGTAAGCCGCCAGGCAGGCGATATGGTGGGAGCGGCGGATCGTGACCGTACCGGTGCCGTAGTCGCGTGCCCGGGCCATCGCGGTTTCCATGGCGCGCAGCGTCAGCCACGGCCCTGGCAGGCGCTTGCCGTCCCAGGTGGCCACGGCGGCGCGATTGGCCAGCACCTCGTAGTCTTCCCTGACCGCCATGCTGCCGCTTTCGATCTCGGCCAGGTAGGTAGGCAGCAATTGCAGGCCATGCGTATCGTGGCCCATCAGGTCGCCTTCGACCAGGATGTCCGCCACGTCGGCGGCGCGCTCGGCTGGCATGCCGGCGCGCTCGAGCATGGCCTGCGCCATGCTGCGCAGCGCAGCAGCATCATGGCGCGCAGTGGCTGTGGATTGGCTTTGCATAGTGGCTCCGTCAGGTCGGGCGTGCCGGGCACGCCTCTGGTTTTACTCGTTGACCGATACGCCGGCGGCCTTGACCACCTTTTCCCAGCGCACCTTTTCGGCCAGGGCGAAGGACTGGAACTCGGTGCTGGGCCTGGGATCGGGCTCGGCGCCGGCGTTGACCAGCTGCTCGCGGAACTCGGGCCGGCGCATGGCTGCCATCACGGCGTCGCTGACCTTCGCCACGATCTCGCGCGGCGTGCCGGCCGGCGCGAACAGGCCGAACCAGGAGCCGGTGACAAAACCCGGCAGGCCGGCCTCTTCCATGGTAGGCACGTCAGGCAGCGCGGCCATGCGTCTGGCGCCGGTGACAGCAAGCGCCTTGAGCTTGCCGGACTTGACGAACGGCAGCGAGGTCGGCGCGTTATCGAACATGATCTGCACCTGGCCGCCCATCAGGTCCGTCACCGCCAGCGCGCTGCCCTTGTACGGCACGTGCACCATCGCGGTTCCGGTCATCACCTTGTACAGCTCGCCCGACAGGTGGATCGAGCTGCCCGCGCCCGACGAGGCAAAGGTGGCGCGTCCGTTCTCGCTCTTCACGAACTGCGTAAGCTCCTTGACGTTGCGGGCCGGCACCGAGGGATTGACCACCAGGATGTTCGGCACCGAAGCGACCATCGCCACGGCCGTGAAATCCTTCGCCGTATCGTAAGGCATCTTGCGATAGAAACTGGCGTTGATGGCGTTGGTACCGACCGTGCCCATCAGCAGCGTGTAGCCGTCCGGCGCGGACTTGGCGACAATGTCGGCGCCGATATTGCCCGAAGCGCCGGGGCGGTTCTCCACCACTACGGGCTGGCCCAGCGCCTTCTGCAGGTCGCGCCCGATCAGGCGGGCCACGATATCGGTATTGCCGCCGGCGGCAAACGGCACCACCACGCGGATCGGCCTGGAGGGATAGGTATCCGCCTGTGCGGGCAACGCCGCGCACGCGGTGGCCGCAGCCAGTGCCGCCAGCAGCGCGCGGCGTGAAGGCTTGAAGCTTTGATGCATGGTTGTCTCCTTTGTGGTTCTTGTAGTGGCCATGCTGCCGGCCCGAGGGTCATGCGAAGTGCGCTCAATGAGACGGATCCGGCAGCAGCCGCCCCGGATTCATCAGCCCGTGCGGGTCCAGCGCGTGCTTGATTTTCTGCATCAGCGCCATTTCCACGGCGGATTTGTAGTGCGCGTTCTTGTCGACCTTGAGCTGGCCGATGCCATGTTCGGCCGAGATCGAGCCGCGCGTGCGGTGCACCGCCTCGTACACCAGCGCGCTGATCGCCGCGCCGTTGGCCCGCACGAACTCCGGCTGCGGCATGCCCTGCGGCGCGCTGACGTTGTAGTGCAGGTTGCCGTCGCCGAGGTGGCCGAAGGCCAGCACGCGCGCCCCCGGATGCGCGGCCACGATGGCGGCGCTGGTGTGCGTGATGAACTCGCCGATGGCCGAGATCGGCACCGAGATATCGTGCTTGAGGTTGTCGCCCTCTTGCGACTGGGCCTCGGGCAGGTGATGCCGGATCCGCCATAGGCCATCGGACTGCGCCAGCGAAGCGGCAATGGCTGCATCGGACACGATGCCGGCCTCGAAGGCCTCCTCCATCAACTCGCCGAAGGCTTGCGTGGCATGGGCTTCGCTGTGCGGGTCGCTGCTTTCCAGCAGGACGTACCAGGGATGCGCCTGGTCGAACGGCGCGCGGCAGTCCGGGAAATGGCGTGCCACCAGTGCCACGCACACGCCGCTCATCAGTTCGAACGCGGTCAGCGTGGCAGCCAGCCGGCGCTGCGCGAGTTCCAGCAGGCGCAGCGCCGCGTGCGGGTCGCTCACCGCGGCCAGCGCGGTCATGCGCGCGGCCGGCCGGGGGAATAGCTTGAGGGTAGCGGCGGTAATCACGCCCAGGGTGCCCTCGGCGCCGATAAAGAGCTGCTTCAGGTCGTAGCCGGTGTTGTCTTTACGCAGGCCACGCAGGCCGTCCCAGGTCTCGCCGTCGGGTGTGACCACTTCCAGGCCCAGACATAACTCGCGCGTATTGCCATAGCGCAGCACCTGCACCCCGCCCGCGTTGCTGGCGAGGTTGCCGCCGATGGTGCAACTGCCCTCCGCACCCAGCGACAGCGGATACAGGCGCCCCGCCTCCTGCGCCGCCTGCTGGACGGCGGCCAGGATGCAGCCGGCCTCGGCGGTCAGCGTGTTATTGAGCGGATCGATCTCGCGGATGCGGTTCAGCCGCGCCGTGGAGAGCACCAGCGCGCGCCCGCCGCCATCGGGAATGGCGCCGCCCACCATGCCGGTATTGCCGCCTTGCGGCACCAGCGGCACCCGCCGCGCCGCGCACCAGCGCACGATCGCAGCCACATCCCCGGTGGTGTCCGGCTGCGCCACCGCGAGCGCGCGGCCGGTCCAGCTGCGGCGCCAGTCGGTGAGGAACGGGGCTGTGTCCTCGGGTGCGGTCAGCAAGCGGCCGGCAAACCGGCTGCGCAGGTCGGCCAGCGTGGCATCGGTCATGGCGTGTCTCCTGTTTTTGTCTTATGTGGGGTGTCTTCTTGTTCTGGCAGTGCTAATCGGCGATGCGCATCGCCGGCGTGATCTGGCGCGGATCTGTCACCAGTTCCAGCAACGCAGGCTTGCCCGCCGCCTGTGCCCGGGCGAAGGCCGCGGCAAAGTCCTCCGTCTGCGTCACGCGTTCGGCCCATGCCCCGCACGACTGCGCCATCGCGACGAAATCCGGGCTCGGGATCGCCGTGCCGCTGACGCGGCCCGGATAGCGCTTTTCCTGGTGCATGCGGATGGTGCCGTACATGCCGTTGTTGACCACCACCACGATCAGGTTGACGCCGTACTGCGCCGCGGTGGCCAGTTCCTGCGGATACATCAGGAAGCAGCCGTCGCCGGCGAAGCACACCACGGTGCGCCGCGGGTCGCGCAGCTTGGCGGCAACCGCCGCGGGCAGGCCGTAGCCCATGGCGCCGCAGGTCGGCGCCAGCTCGGTGCGCGGCTGGCGGTAGGCGTAGAAGCGATGGAGCCAGACGGTGTAGTTGCCCGCGCCGTTACTCAGCACGGCGTCGTCGGGCAAGACGCGGTCCAGGTGCGCAATCACCGCGCCCATGTCCACGCCCGTGAGCTGCGGGTGCGGCCTGGCCGGCATGGCGAAGGCGGTATGCGCGGCGCGCGCGGCGCTGGTCCATTCGCCCCAGCGCACGGCGGCGGGCGGCGTCAGCGCAGCCAGCATGGCGGCGCCGGGCTCGATGCCCGCATGGATGGCCAGCTCGGGCTGGTACACGCGGCCAAGCTCGGCGCTGTCGGCATGCAGGTGGATCAGGCGCTGGCGCGGGCGCGGCACTTCCAGCAAGGTGTAGCCATCGGTGGCGATGTCGCCCAGCCGCGTGCCGAAGGCCAGGATCAGGTCGGCATCGCGCACGCGCTCCGCCAGCGCGGGATTGACGCCAAGACTGAGGTGGCCGACGTAGTGCGGGTCGCGGTTGTCGAACACGTCCTGGCGGCGGAAGGCGCATGCCACCGGCAGGTTCCACCGCTGCACGAAGGCGGTGAAATCGGCCGCCGCGCGCGCGCTCCAGTTGGCGCCGCCGGCGATCACCAGCGGACGCTGCGCGCCGGCCAGCGCCACGGCGAGCGCTGCCGCGTCGGCCGCGCGCGGGGCGGCCTCCCCCGGGC
>NZ_JFJV02000049.1:12885-71858 GCF_000611145.1 Cupriavidus sp. SK-3
TCCACCGGGCGATAACATCCCGTATCGGCCACTTCGCACAGGCCGTCCAGCACGTCCTCCGGCAGCGAGATCACCACGGGACCGGGCCGGCCGGAGGTAGCACACTGGAAGGCGCGGGCTACCAGTTCCGGGATGCGGGCCGGATCCTCGATCTCCACCACCCATTTGGCGACGGAGCCGAACATAGCGCCATAGTCCACCTCCTGGAAAGCCTCGCGCCCCTTGTGGCCGCGTGCGATCTGGCCGACGAAGAGCAGCATCGGCGTGGAATCCTGGGCGGCGATATGCACCCCGATGCTGGCGTGGGTGGCGCCCGGCCCGCGGGTGACGAAGCAGATGCCGGGGCGCCCGGTGAGCTTGCCGTCGGCCTCGGCCATATTGGCCGCCGCGCCCTCGTGCTTGCACACGATCAGGTCGATGGCGGGCTGGTCATGCAAGGCGTCCAGCACGTCGAGGAAGCTCTCGCCCGGCACGCAGAAGATGCGCTCGGCGCCATGGATGCGCAGGGCGTCCACCAGCACGCGGCCGCCGGAACGGGCCAGCCTGGCGGGCGATGACGGGGAAAGCGCGGTGGCTGCAACGGATTGGCTGGTCATGATGATACGGAATGGTGCAGTGCAATTGGACAGATGCCGGGCGGTGCCTTGGCACGAGCGCATCGGAAAGCGCCCGGCGAATCCGGAATGGCCGGGACTGCATGGATTGTTATGCCGGGAACGCCTTGTGCGCCTGGCATACGCCGCATTTCTGCTATGCGTAAAACGCAAGGCTGCGCTTGCCGGGCCCGTGTAGATTGTTGCCAGGCGATCCCGCCCTGCCCCCGCGTCCCATGCCCAGGCATGGCGGTGCGGCGAGGCAGCGGAAAGGAAGATGGCTTCGACAAAAACGATCAGGAGACCCAGATATGCCCATGCGCCCGCAACCCGGCCAGTCACTCCAGCCTTCCCGCCGCTTCGCCAGGCTTTGGACCTGCGCACTGGCCGCACTTACCGCGCTGGGCACCCTGGCCAGCGTCCTGCCGGCGCATGCGCAGGACGCGTGGCCGACCAGGCCGGTCAACTACGTCGTGCCCTTCGCCGCGGGCGGCACCACTGACGTGCTGGGGCGCCTGATCGGCCAGCGCCTGTCGCAGATGATCGGCCAGCCGGTGGTGGTGGAAAACCGGGCTGGCGCGGGCGGCAATATCGGCTCGGACTACGTGGCCAAGGCCGCGCCTGACGGCTACACCGTGGTCGGCGGCACCATCAGCTCGCACGCGATCAATGTGAGCCTGTATCCGAAGATGCCCTATGACCCGATCAGGAACTTCCAGCCGGTGGCCCTGATCGGCACACTGCCCAACCTGCTGGTGGTCAATGCCAAAAGCCCGTGGAAGAACGCGCAGGACGTGATCGCGGCGGCCAGGGCCAAGCCCGGCACGGTCTCCTTCGGCTCGGCGGGCAATGGCACCTCGCAGCACCTCGCCGGCGAATTGTTCGCCAACATGGCAGGCATCAAGCTGCTCCATGTGCCATTCAAAGGCAGCAGCCCGGCAGTGCAGGCGCTACTGGGCAACCAGGTGGACGTGCTGTTCGAAAACAGCGTGGCCGCCATGCCGATGATCCAGTCCGGCAAATTCCGCGCCCTGGCCACCACCGCCGCCAAGCGCGCGCGTGAGTTGCCGGACGTGCCAACGGTGGCCGAGGCCGGCGGGCCGAAACTGCAGGGCTACGAGATTGTTTCCTGGCAAGCCGTGTTCGCCCCCGCCGGCACGCCCGCGCCCATCGTCAACCGCCTTGCCACGGACATCGGCAAGATCATCCAGGAACCCGACATGCGCGCCCGCCTCGCCGCGCTGGGGATCGAGCCGTCTGGCGCGGGCCCGGCCGAACTGGGCGCTTTCCAGAAGAGCGAAGTGGCCAAATGGGCGCAACTGATCAAGACCGCGAATATCCGGCCGGAATGACGCCAGCGCATAGCTCGCGTGCCTTGCCGGGTACCCAAGCGGGGCCCGGCGGCTTATGATGGCCAATTGATTTCGCCTGTGACCCCTTCCCTTTTTCCCCCTGAAGCCCATGAGTGAACACCGCATTCCGACCGCCGCCCTCCATCAGTGGGTGGTCGATCTCTGGCTCGCCGCCGGTTCCGACGCGCGCGAGGCCCGCCTCACCGCCGATCACCTGGTTGGCGCCAACCTGTCCGGCCACGATTCCCACGGCGTCGGCATGATCCCCAAGTACGTGCTGTCCTGGCTGGGCGAGCAGCTCCAGCTGAACCAGCACGTGAGCGTGGTGCACGAGGCCGGCGGCATCCTGAGCCTGGACGGCAACCGCGGCATGGGCCAGGCGGTGACCGAGGAGGCCATGGGCCTGGCGATCGAACGCGCGCGCGAGCACGGCGTGTGCGTGCTGGGCCTGCGCCGCTCGCACCATCTGGGCCGGGTCGGGCACTGGGCCGAGCAGGCCACCGCGGCCGGCATGATCTCCATCCACTTCGTCAACGTGTTGTCCAAGCCGATCGTGGCTCCGCACGGAGGCTACGAGGCCCGTTATGGCACCAACCCGTTCACCATCGGCGTGCCGGTGGCCGGCGCCGAGCCGCTGGTGATGGATTTCGCCACCAGTGCGATCGCGCTGGGCAAGGTGCGCGTGGCCAACAACAAGGGCGTGCCGGTGCCACCGGGCTGCCTGCTGGATGCGCAAGGCCAGCCCACCGGCGACCCCGCCGTGATGTTCCCGCCGGCAGGCGATCCGCAAGGCGCGCTGCGCGCCTTCGGCGAGCACAAGGGCTATGTGCTGGCGGTCATGTGCGAACTGCTGGGCGCTGCCGTGACGGGCGGCCACACCATTCGCCCGGAGACCCTGACCCACGAGCATGCGGTCTGGAACAATATGCTGGCCATCGTGTTCGACCCGGCGCGCCTGGGCAGCAGCACCACCTTTGGCCATGAGGTGCAGGCCTTCGTTGACTGGCTGCGGTCTTCGCACCTGCAGCCTGGCACCGAGGCCATCCTCCTGCCCGGCGAGCCCGAGCGCGCATGGCGCCGCGCCCGCGCGGAGTTCATGCCCGTGGACAGCGGCACGCTCGCCCAGCTCGATGATGCCGCGGCACGCGTGCAGGCCGCGCGAGGGAAATCGCCGGGCCCGCTGTCGCGGCTGGCAGTGGACTGATCCGCCTTGTTCCGGGCGATAAACCGACAAACCGAGGCCTAGCCACCATGCCGCACCTTATTATCGAGATCACCGAAAACACCCGCCTGACCTGCTCGCAGGAGGAACTGCTGGACGAAGCCAATGCCGCATTGCTGGCTTCCGGCCAGTTCAGCGAGCCCGACATCAAATCGCGCTGCATCACGCTGACTTCCTTCCGCCAGGGCACCGAAGCACGTGAACGCGCCTTCGTGCATGCGCGCCTGCATATCCTGGATGGGCGCGAACTGGCGGTGCGGCAGGCGCTCAGCAAGGCGGTCTGCGACGTCATCGCCGAAGCCGTACGGCCCGGCAGC
The DNA here is from genome assembly GCF_000611145.1 of Cupriavidus sp. SK-3. Classification (NCBI taxonomy): domain Bacteria; kingdom Pseudomonadati; phylum Pseudomonadota; class Betaproteobacteria; order Burkholderiales; family Burkholderiaceae; genus Cupriavidus; species Cupriavidus sp. SK-3. The sequence goes on from NZ_JFJV02000049.1 coordinate 16,370, forward strand.
CCGGAAGACAGCGTGCAGGTCAGCGTGGAAGTCGTGGAGATGGAACGCGCCAGCTTTGCCAAGCAGATCGTCAGCGGCTCACGCTGACGCTGCGCCAGGGCCGCTGCGGCGGCCTGCCGGGAACCGGCAACAACGATGGCCTCGGCGCCTGCCGCACATGCGGTGGGCGGCAAGGAAAGGCCACGCCATATCCAATTGCGAAGAAACCCCCAGGAGATAACGTGTCCGCCACCCAACCCGCCGCCCCGGTGATCCGCCTGCACGCGCAGGACAACGTACTGATCGCGCGTACCGAGCTCAGCATCGGCACGCCCGTGCCCGGCGAGGCGTTCAGCATCCGCAGCCAGGTGCCGGCCGGGTACAAGATCGCGGCGCGCGCCATCGCCAGGGGCGAGCCCATCCTCAAGTACAACACCACGATCGGCTTTGCCGGTGCCGACATTGCGCCGGGTGCGCTGGTGTCCGGACACAATATCGAGTTCCGCGAGTTCGACCGCGACTACGCCCATGCGCGCGACTTCGTGCCCGTAGCACTGTTGCCCGAAGCGGAACGAGCCACCTTCGACGGCCTCGTGCGCGAGGATGGCCGCGTGGCCACGCGCAACTTTATCGGTGTGGTCGCCACCGTCAACTGCTCGGCCACCGTGGTGCACAAGATCGCCGAATGGTTCACGCCCGAGCGGCTGGCCGACTATCCCAACGTGGATGGCGTCGTGGCCTTCGCCCACAGCACCGGCTGCGGCATGGAGATGAGCGGTGAGCCGATGGCCATGCTGCAGCGGACTTTGGCCGGCTATATGCGCCACCCCAACCTGGCAGCGGTGCTGGTGGTCGGGCTGGGCTGCGAACGCAACCAGGTCAATGCGCTGCTGAAGGCCGAAGGACTGGAGCCCGGGCCCCGGCTGCATGCGTTCACCATGCAGGACACCGGCGGCACCCGCAAGACCATTGCCGCCGGCGTGGCCGCGGTGCAGGCACTGCTGCCGGATGCCAACCGTGCCGTACGCCAGCCGGTGTCGGCCAGCCACATCAGCATCGGCCTGCAATGCGGTGGCTCGGACAGCTTTTCGTCGATCACGGCCAACCCGGCGCTGGGCGCGGCCATGGACATCCTGGTGCGCCACGGCGGCACGGCCATCCTGTCGGAAACGCCGGAGATCTATGGCGTCGAGCACACGCTGACGCGACGCGCGGCCAGCCGCGAGGTGGGCGAGAAGCTGGTCGAGCGCATCCGCTGGTGGAAGGACATCTACGCCGCCGGCCGCGACGTGCAGATCAATGGCCGCGTCAGCCCCGGCAACCAGGCCGGCGGGCTGGCCAATATCTTCGAGAAGTCCCTTGGGTCGTCGATGAAGGGCGGCACCGGCCCGCTGATGGGCGTGTACCGCTACGCCGAACCGATCACGCAAAAGGGCTTCGTCTTCATGGACTCGCCCGGTTTCGACCCTGTATCCGCCACCGGGCAGATCGCCAGCGGCGCCAACCTGATCTGCTTCACCACCGGGCGCGGCTCCATGTTCGGCGCCAAGCCGGTGCCGTCGCTCAAGCTCGCCACCAACTCGCCGATGTACCAGCGCCTGGAAGAAGACATGGACATCAATTGCGGCGAGATCCTCGACGGTACCGCTACCATCCAAAGCATGGGCGAACACATCTTCGCGCAGATCCTGGCGGCGGCCTCCGGCCAGCGCACCAAGAGCGAGTTGCTCGGCCTGGGCGACCACGAGTTCGCGCCGTGGCAGATCGGCATCACCGGCTGACGCAGCCGCCATCCGCTATCGCGCGCCGCGCCTCAATAAACAGGAACACTAAACGACATGTCAACGCTGCCGAATTCAAACCTGCCCTCCCCGCTGCCCAACCGTTTCCGAGCCGACATTCTCGCGCGCAAGCGCCTGATCGGCTGCTGGTGCTCGCTGGGCAATCCCACCACCACCGAGATCCTCGGCCTGGCCGGCTTCGACTGGCTGCTGCTCGACGGCGAGCACTCGCCCAACGACGTGCTCACCTTTATCCCGCAGCTGATGGCGCTGCAAGGCAGTGTGAGCGCACCCGTGGTGCGCCCGCCGGAAAACGATCCGGTGGTAATGAAGCGCCTGCTGGACATCGGTTTCTATAACTTCCTGATTCCCTTTGTCGAGAGCGCCGAGCAGGCCGGGCGCGCCGTCAGCGCCACGCGCTACCCGCCGGCCGGTGTGCGCGGCGTGTCCATGGTCCAGCGCAGCAACCGCTACGGCACCGTGCCGGAGTACTTCAGCCAGATCAACGACAATATCTGCGTGCTGGTACAGATCGAAAGCCGGAAAGGCGTCGATGCCGCCGATGCCATCTGCGCCGTGGAAGGCGTGGACGGCATCTTTATCGGCCCGTCGGACCTGGCTGCCGCCTGCGGCCATCTCGGCAACCCCAACCATCCCGAGGTGCAGGCGCAGGTGGCGCGCATCTTCGAAGCCGCCAATCGCGCGGGCAAGGCGGTCGGCACGCTGACGCCGGTGGAAGCCGATGCGCGCCGCTACCTGGATATGGGCGCGAGCTTCGTGGCCGTGGGCCTGGACCAGAATATCTTCCGCAGCGCCACGCAGGCGCTTCGCGATCGCTTCGCCAGCTAAGCGGGGCATTCACCTGAAGCTGCGCCGCGCGCCGCGCGCGGCCGCAACGGACGACAGACGAGGGGACTGACATGAGCAAGATCGGATTTATCGGACTGGGCGTGATGGGCACGCCCATGGCGCAACACCTGCTGGCCGGCGGCAATACGCTCTACGTCCACTCCCGCAGCGGCCCGCCCAAAGCCTTGCTCGATGCCGGCGCCCAGGCCTGCGCCAATGCCACCGAAGTCGCGCGGCAAAGCGATGTGATTTTCCTGATGCTGCCCGACACGCCCGACGTGGAGCGCGTGCTGTTTGGTGAAAACGGCGTGGCGCAAGGCCTCTCCAAAGGCAAGGTCGTGGTCGACATGAGTTCCATCTCGCCGATCGAAACGCGCGTCTTCGCCGGAAAAATCGAAGCGCTCGGCTGCGACTACGTGGATGGCCCCGTCTCCGGCGGCGAAGTCGGCGCGCGGGCCGCCACGCTGTCGATCATGGCCGGCGGCAAGCAGGCCGTGTTCGACCGCGTGCTGCCGCTGCTGCAGTTGATGGGCAAGAACATCACGCTGGTGGGCGGCGTGGGCGACGGCCAGGTGGCCAAGGTGGCGAACCAGGTGATCGTCGCGCTGACCATCGAGGCCGTGGGCGAGGCCCTGGTGCTGGCCGCCAAGGCAGGCGCCGACCCGGCCCGCGTACGCGAAGCGCTGATGGGCGGCTTTGCCAGCTCGCGCATCCTGGAAGTGCATGGCGAGCGGATGATCAAGCGCACCTTCGATCCGGGCTTCCGCATCGAACTGCACCAGAAGGATCTCAACCTGGCGCTTTCGACGGCGCACAAGCTGGGCGTGAGCCTGCCCAATACCGCCTCGTGCCAGCAACTGTTCAATGTGTGCGGCGCGCTTGGCGGCGCCAGATGGGACCATTCCGGCCTGGTGCGGGCGCTGGAACATATGGCCGGGCACGCCATCGGCGACCAGCCCGCGGCCAAGGCCTGAACTTGCCCGCGCACACCGCATGACCGCGCTCAACTCCGAGGACCTGGCCTGTTTCGTCTGCGTCGCCAATACGCAAAGCATCTCGCGCGCGGCGCTTGAAATGGGCGCGGACCAGTCCACCGTCAGCCGGCAGATCGCCCGGCTGGAAGCGGCGCTGGACACTCGCCTGTTCCACCGTAGCGGGCGCGGCGTGGTGCTGACCGAAGCCGGCCAGACCCTGATCGTCTACGCGCGCCAGGTGGCGGCCACGCTGGCGGAAGCGCGCGAAGCCATTCGCGCGTCGTCGGCGCAGGGTCCGGCGCAGTTGGTGATCGCGGCGCAGCCTACCATTGCCAACACCGCGTTCGCCAGCATCGGCACCGCGCTCAAGCAGCGCTTTCCCGCCACCAGGGTTCGCTTTGTCGAAGGGTTGGCGAGCCCGTTGCTGGCCTGGCTGGCGGCGGGCGAGATCGATGTCGCCCTGCTTTACCTGCCCGAGCAGCAAGGCGCGCTGAAGGTCGACATCCTGCTGGAAGAAGACCTGACCCTGGTCACGCCAACCTCGTGGAGCCATCTCGGCCCCACCTTTCCGGTGCGCCGGCTGGGCGAGGTGCCGCTGATCCTGCCCAGCACCGGACACGGCCTGCGCGTGCTGGCCGAATCGCTGGCGGCCAGGGCCGGCACGAGCCTGCAGCTGGCGCTGGAATGCGATGCCTCCAATACCGTATCGATGCGGCTGGTGGAGGATGGCTGCGGCGCCACCCTGCTGCCCTTTGCCGCGGTGGCCGACCGCGTGGCGCAAGGCCGGTTGCATTCGGCGCGGCTGGTGGATCCGGTGGTGACGCGGCAGGTGGCGCTTGCCACCGCGCGCAACCGCACGCCGGTGCCTGAGCTGTGGGACATCATGCAGACGGTCAGGCAGTCGGTGCGAAATATCGTGATGTCGGGGGCGTGGCCGGGGGCGCGGTTGATTTGATATTGTTCAGTTGATTTGTTTGCCAGCGGTGGAGAAAGCGGTGGACCCGAATCTCATGCAAGCACTTCCAAACCGTACTTCTGGACAACTTGGAGCAGCCTCGCTGCCATTCCGCTAGGCCCGCGGAACCCCTTTGGCGGTCAGCCATGCCGCCGGTGGCGAGCCGGCGGCAAGGCCAGGCTACAGCCCTACGCAGGCTTGATATTCTGGTTGTGGCGGAACAGATTGTCGGGATCGTACCTGCGCTTGACGTCGGCCAGCCGCGCGTAGTTCGGCCCATAAGCTGCCCCGACGCGATCGCCCTCTTCCTGCGTCAGGAAGTTGACGTACACCGAGCCCTGCGCGTACGGCGCTGCCGCCTGGAACACCTCGCGCGACCAGGCGATGCAGGCATCGTCGTCGGCCGGGTCGGTCCAGCGCCCGTGCACATTCATGACGAAGTTGGCATCGCGGCTGGGATAGGCCGTGGCATCCACCGCCACCCGGTTGGTCTGGCCGCCCAGCGAGCCGATGAAGATCTCGGTGTGCGGGGAAGGCAGCTTGTTGATGTAGTCCGTCAGCAGCGTGATCAGGCCGTCGTCGAGCCCGGCGAAATTGTGCGACTTCCAGTAATTGCGGGCGCCGGGCGTCAGCAAGGGATCGAACGCCTGCTGCCACGCGGTGAATGGCATGGGCCCCACGTGCTCGCCATAGGGCGTACCCAGTTTGCGCAGGGGCTCGGCCAGTTGCGGCCCGTCCGCCACCGGCCCGATATAGCAGATAGCCAGCGCCACGATGGGCTTGCCGTGTGTTTCGGGCGGGAGGAACGGCAAGGGCGGCGCCAGCCGCATCACGGCCCAGACGGTCAGCTCGTCCGGCATGCCGGCGAAACGGTCGCGCAGTGCCTGCAAGACCGTAGATGCCTGTGACAAGGGATAGACGATCAGGCCACCGAACACTTCAGGGCCGACCGGATGCAGCGCGAACTCGAACAGGGTGACCACGCCGAAATTGCCGCCGCCGCCGCGGATGGCCCAGAACAGGTCGGCATGTTCGGAGGCGCTGGCGCGCACCTGCTTGCCGTCGGCGGTGACGACCTGCGCACCGACCAGGTTGTCGACCGACAAACCGTACTTCCGGCTGATCCAGCCAAAGCCGCCGCCCAGCGTCAGGCCGGCCACACCGGTAGTCGAGTTGATGCCCAGCGGCGTGGCGAGGCCAAAGGCCTGGGCCTCGTGGTCGAAATCGCCAAGCGTTGCGCCAGGCTCGACATAGGCGCGCAGCGCAGTAGGGTCGATTCGCACCGACTTCATGGCAGACAGGTCCAGCGTGATCCCGCCCTCGCATATCGCCAGGCCGCCGATATTATGGCCACCGGCGCGTACCGAGAGCAGCAGGCCGTTGTCTCGCGCGAACGCCACGGTTTGGATGACATCGGCTGCGCCCGCGCTTTTGACGATGAGCGCGGGACGCCGGTCGATCATGGCGTTCCAGATGCTGCGTGCCTCGTCATAGCCCGCATCGCCAGGCTGCAGCGCCTGGCCTCTCAATTTCGACTTCAAGCCTTCGACCAGCTCGCTGGACAGATCAGCCATGATGCACCTCGCGACGGAATCCCCGGTTTCGGGTTCGGCCGCGCTACCGGCAAGGCACCACGAAGCACGGCTTGATCCGTCTCCGGCGTCATGTCCGCAGGGAGGACGGCATGGCGGACTGAGGAGGGAAAAGCGGCTGCCGGCTGGCTTGAGGAAGGCAGGGAGGGGTCGAATCCTTCCTCATTTAAGGTGGGTCTCCGGGTAATGTAAAGCAACCGGGACACTGGTCCCGATTGCTCGCCGCCCGTATGTCCCGGCGCACCCTTCGCTCAGGTCACCGGCGCCGGGTTGAACAGCGCCAGCGAATTGTGCAGTTTATGGTGCTCGGCCCAGGTCTTCTTGCGGCCGCTCGCCACATCCAGCATCAGCCGGAACAGCTCCCAGCCCACGTCCTCGATGGTGGCTTCGCCAGTGGCGATGCGGCCCGCATTCACGTCCATCAGGTCGTGCCAGCGGCGTGCGAGATCGCTGCGGGTGGCGACTTTGATCACCGGCACTTCGGCCAGGCCGTACGGCGTGCCGCGGCCGGTGGTGAATACATGCAGGTTCATGCCTGCGGCCAGTTGCAGGGTGCCGCAGATAAAGTCGCTGGCCGGCGTGGCGGCGTAGATCAGACCCTTCTGCCTGAGCTTTTCACCGGGTGAGAGCACGCCGGTGATGGCGGTGCTGCCCGACTTGACGATCGAGCCCATCGCCTTTTCGACGATATTGGACAAACCGCCCTTCTTGTTGCCCGGCGTGGTGTTGGCGCTGCGGTCGACGCGGCCTTTTTCCAGGTAGCGGTCGTACCAGTCCATCTCGCGGATCATCGCCTGCGCCACTTCCGGCGTGGCGGCACGCGCGGTGAGCTGGTCGATGCCGTCGCGCACCTCGGTGACTTCCGAGAACATCACGGTGGCGCCCGCGCGCACCAGCAGGTCCGTGGCAAACCCCACAGCGGGATTGGCGGTTACGCCGGAGAACGCATCGCTGCCACCGCATTGCACGCCAACCACCAGTTCGGAGGCCGGGCAGGTTTCGCGGCGGCGCTGGTCGAGCCTGGCCAGATGGGTGTGCGCCATGGCCATGATGGCGTCGATCATGCTCTCGAAGCCCACATGCTGGTCATCCTGCAGGCACACAACGCCAACCTCCACGCTGCCGGCGCCGGTCTGTACCGGCATGGTGCCGGGCGGCATCAGGCGTTCGGGCTGCAGTTTCTCGCAACCCAGGCTCACCATCATCGCGGTGCCGCCGAAGTTGGGGTTGAGGGCGATATTGCGCAGCGTGCGGATCGGCACGATGGCATCCGGCGCATCGATGGCCACGCCGCAGCCATAGGTATGCTCCAGGCCCACCACGTCGTCCACATTGGGGTACTTCGGCAGCAACTCGGCCTTGATGCGGCGCACGGCATGCTCCACCACGCCCGACACGCATTGCACGGTCGTAGTGATGGCGAGGATATTGCGGGTGCCGACGGAGCCATCCGGATTGCGGAAACCTTCGAAGGTGTAGCCCTCCAGCGGCGGCAGCGGCGCCGTCACGCGGGTGCCGATGGGCAAGTCGTCCAGTCCGGGCGCCACCGGCATCTCGATCACTCGCTCATTGACCCAGCTTCCCCTTGGCAGGTCATGCAGCGCATAACCGATCACCACGTTGTAGCGCACCACCGCATCGCCGGCCGCCAGGTCCGCCAGCGCCACCTTGTGGCCCTGGGGTACCCGCTCGCGCAGCGTCAGTCCGCAGGGAAACACGGTTCCCGCCGGCAGGCCGCCATCGTTGGCGACGATGGCCACGTTATCCAGCTCATGGATGCGGATATACAGCGGGGTGCCTTGCGCCTGCGTGCCAGGCTGCGAACCGGCGGACTGCGCTACTTGCTCTACTTTGATATCGATAACCGACATGTTCTTTTTTCCTTGCGAAACGCTTCCGGTAGCCTGGCCACGCAACACGGCATGGCCATCAGGGATGCTTGAGTTCGACGCGCTTGATCTCCTTGACGATCACCAGGTAGCTGATCACTGTCACCAGCGCGTTGGCGCCGACGAACACCAGCGCGCCATTGAAGGAACCGGTGGTGGCAAGGATATAACCGATCACGATTGGCGTTACGATGCCCGCGATATTGCCGAACATATTGAAGATGCTGCCGGCCAGGCCGATCACTTCCTTCGGTGCCGTATCCGCCACCACGGCCCAGCCCAGCGCGCCGATGCCCTTGCCGAAGAAGGCCAGTGCCATGAAGCCCACCACCAGCCATTCGCTATCCACATAATTGCAGGCCACCATGCTGACCGACAGCAGCATGCCGGCGACGATCGGCACCTTGCGGGCCACCGTCAGCGAATAGCCGCGGCGCAGGAAGCCGTCGGATATCACGCCGCCCAGCACACCGCCGAGGAAGCCGCAAATGGCCGGCAGCGACGCGACGAAGCCCGCCTTCAGGATCGACATGCCGCGCGCCTGCACCAGGTACACCGGGAACCACGTCAGGAAGAAGTACGTCAGCACGTTGATGCAATACTGGCCCAGGTACACGCCCAGCAGCATGCGGTTGGACAGCAACTGGCGCACATAGAACCAGCGGGCGCCCGCGGGTTCCTGCTCCTTCTTGCCGGCGTCGCCGCTCATCTCGACCAGGCCGCCGCCCTGCCGGATATGCTCCAGCTCGGCGCGGTTCACCCCCGGATGGGTAGCCGGGCTGCGTACGAGCTTGAGCCAGAGACCGGCCAGCACCATGCCCAGCGCGCCCATCCACAGATAGACATGGTGCCAGCCCAGCGCGTGGGTCAGCCAGGCCATCAGTGGCGTGAAGAGCACCGCGGCAAAGTACTGGGCGGAATTGAAGATGGCCGAAGCCGTGCCGCGCTCGGCCGTGGGAAACCAGCTTGCCACCACCTTGGCATTGGCCGGAAACGCCGGCGACTCGGCCAGGCCCACCGCGAAACGCAGTACGAACAGCGTGGTGACGGCAGCGCCAACCGTGGCGAACGCGCCGATAAAGCCCTGCAGCAGCGTGAATAACGACCAGAGGAAGATGCTGCAGGCATAGATGCGGCGGGCGCCGAAGCGGTCGAGCAGCCAGCCGCCGGGGATCTGCGCCATCACATAAGCCCAGCTGAAAGCCGAGAAGATAAAGCCCATCTGCACGGCGTCGAAGCCGAACTCCGCCCGCATCGCGGGACCGGTGATGGAAAGCGTGGCGCGGTCGGCGTAGTTCACCGTCGTCACCACAAAGATCATCAGCAGGATCCAGTAGCGGACATTGCTGCGGTGGGTGGCCTGCCCGGCCACGCTGAGGGTATTGCTTGGATTCATGGGGTCTCCGGCGCCGGCCGCGACGGATATGGGCGGCACCCTTATCTGGCTACCGTCCATCCCGAAGCTTTCATGGCCGCGTGATATGTCGTCGTATGACTAGGATTATAGGCAACGGGTTTCCCACGCAGCATTCAGTGTTTACCCGAGGTGAAGTGTTTGCGGAAGATCGATGCGTGCTCTTGTTGCGCGTTCATCGGTATGCCGGTTGCGCGCCGTTCGAAGCTGGCTTTCAAGCAGCTTTCAGGCGGGCCCAGGCATTTTTCAGCGTTTTGCCATGACCCCGGCGCTCATAGGCAGGCCATCGGGATTTCGTGCGGAGCCCTGCTGGTGCCAAACAAATCCACTTGCACAATCGTCAGTCAACTTGTACGATGACGTATCTCAAAAATGTGCGGACCTCCGGAAAGCACCAGAGTCACTGCCCTAAACCCTGCCCTTGCGGCGCTCAGGACCAGCCATCATGACCACACCTCAAGAACTCAAGCAGATCGTCTCGGAAGGCCTGCTCTCCTTCCCCGTGACCGACTTCGACGCGCAAGGCAACTTCCGTCCCGAGACCTATGTCGAGCGCCTCGAATGGCTGGCCCCCTACGGCGCCACAGCCCTGTTCGCCGCCGGCGGCACCGGCGAGTTCTTCTCGCTGACGCCGGACGACTATTCCAATGTGATCCGCACTGCCGTGGAAACCTGTGCGGGCAAGGTGCCGATCCTGGCCGGTGCCGGCGGACCTACCCGCATGGCCATTGCCTACGCCAGGGAAGCCCAGCGTCTCGGCGCCAAGGGCATCCTGCTGCTGCCGCACTACCTCACCGAAGCCTGCCAGGAAGGCATTGCCAACCATATCGAGGAAGTCTGCAAGTCGGTTCATATCGGCGTGATCGTCTACAACCGCGGCAACTCCCGCATCAACGCGGAAATGCTGGAACGCCTGGCGGACCGCTGCCCCAACCTGATCGGTTTCAAGGACGGCGTGGGCGAGATCGAGAACATGGTGCGCATCCGCCGCAAGCTGGGCGACCGCCTGTCCTACCTGGGTGGCCTGCCCACCGCCGAAGTCTATGCCGCTGCCTACAAGGCGCTGGGCGTGCCGGTGTACTCCTCGGCCGTGTTCAACTTCATCCCCAAGACGGCGATGGACTTCTACCGCGCGATCGCGGCCGACGACCACGCCACCACCAACCGCCTGATCGACGAGTTCTTCCTGCCCTACCTGGACATCCGCAACCGCCGCGCAGGCTACGCGGTGAGCATCGTCAAGGCCGGCGCCAAGCTGGTCGGGCACGACGCTGGCCCGGTCCGCGCGCCGCTGACCGATCTGGACGAGCAGGAACTGGCGATGCTGGACGCGCTGATCAAGAAGCTGGGCCCGCAGTAAGAGGACCGCAGAGCTACGCCGGCGCGTCAGCGCCGGGGTTAGTCATGCCAGTCACCCGGGCGATGCCGGGGAAGCGGACCTGACCACGCCTGTGGCGTGCCAGTGCAAGATCGCATCCCCGGCCAGGCCCAGTTCCGCCTGCCGGCGCTGCGCGAAGCCGCCGGCCAGCTCGCCGGCTTGGCGCCGGCCTTCCTGGGCGCCGCAAGGCGCCCGCAAGGCAACCCATCCGGCGTACGTTCACTGGTGTGAGCCGCCAGGCTATCGCGCGGCCGCAACCTCCCCACCGGCCCCACGCCCAACCCAGTTGCCCGCCTGGCTCTCCAGCCGCGCCCGGATGAAATCCATCAGGGTGCGGGTAGCCAGCGTGGGAAACCGGTTCGGCGCCGTCAGCATGTAAATGCTGTCGCCCACGCCTTCGGGTTCGTATTCGGGCAACACCTCCACCACTTCGCCGCGGCCGATCTGCTGCCACACCGCATAGCGCGGCAACAGAGCAACGCCAAGCCCAGCCATCATCGACTCGAACAGGAAGGGATAATCGCCGGACTGGATGCGCGGGGCGACCCGCAGGATCAGCGGCGTGCCGGCCAGTCTCAGCTTGAGATCAAAGCGCCGCCCGAGCGATGCCGGCGCAATCAGGTCGCAATGGCCAAGATCCTCGGCGCGGCTCACTGGCCCATGCTCAGCCAGGAAGGCCGGCGCTGCGCACAGGCACCACCCTACCCCGCAAATCCTGCGCGCCACGTGATCCTCCGGCGGCAGGGAGGTGATCTTCAGCGCCACATCCACCTCGGCGGAAATCAGGTCGCCGATGTAGTCGTTGATCAGCACGCGCAAGGAGATGGCCGGGTATTGCCGGGCAAATTCCAGTAATACCTGCGCCAGGTAGAGATGCCCGAGTCCGGTGGGCAGGCGGATCCGCACGTCGCCGCGCACGGTCTGGCCAAGGCTGTCGATCGAGGTGCCCGCCGCCTGCAGCTCATCGAGCATGCGAACGCCGTGCGCATACAGCAGCCGCCCCGCCTCGGTCAGCTCCACATGGCGGGTGGTGCGCCGCATCAGTTGCGCGCCCATATGCTGCTCAAGGGCCTTGAGACGGCGCGAGACATTGGAGCGGGTCATGCCGCCGCGTGCGGCGGCGGCCGTGAGCGTTCTGGATTCCACCAGCGTGACGAACAGCCGGATCAGGTTCAGGTCGAAGCTGGGATTATTGTCAATCATGAGTCAACACGGGTGGCACAGGCCGACGGATTGTCACGGCCAGGAGTACGCCCTAGCATAAGCCATCCGACGCCACCTTACGACTCCCAGATCCCTGCCGATGGCCCAGACCGACCTGCAATCCGCATTAGCTTCGCCTACCGCCTCTTCATCCGAAGCGGTTGACGAACTGCCCTTCTCTGGCCTGCGCATCCTGGATATCAGCCAGGGTATTGCGGGCCCGTATTGTGCGCATATCCTCTGGCAACAAGGCGCCGAAGTCATCAAGGTCGATCCGCCGGCGGGCGACTGGGGCAGGCATGTGGGCGTGGTGCGCGGGGAGCACAGCGCGCTGTCGATCGCGTACAACGCCGGCAAGCGCGGCGTCTGCATCGATGCGGCCACCGACGCCGGCAAGGCGCTGCTATTCGACCTCGCGCTGCAAGCGGATATCGTGGTGCAGAACTTCCGGCCGCAGGTTGCCGAGCGGCTCGGCGTGGGCTATGCCGCGCTGTGCGCGCGCAACCCGGCGCTGGTCTATGTGTCGATCAGCGGCTACGGCGCGGACGGCCCCTATGCCGACTACCCGGCCTCGGACTCGGTGATGCAGGCCGACAGCGGCCTCATGCACACCAACCGCATGGCCGACGGCACGCCGCGCCGCATAGGCATGCTGCTGGCGGACGCGGCCACCGGGCTGTACGCGGCGCAGGCCTGCGCCGCTGCCTTGTGCAGGCGCTTTCGCCGCGGCCTCGGCGCGCATGTCGAGCTAAACCTGTTCGACGCGTGCGTAGCGCTGCAGGCCAACAATATCCTCGAGTACGCCATCCAGGGCGCCGTGGCTGCCGGGCCGGTGAGCGCGCCGAATGGCGTGTTTGCCACCAGCGACGGCCGCCTCACCTTGCTGGCGCTGAACAACGCGCAGTTCGGCAGGCTGTGCCTGGCGCTGGATCGCCCGGCGTGGGCGGACGATGCGCGCTTTGCCGACAATGCCAGCCGCATGGCGCACGCGGCGTGGCTGCAGGACGCCGTGGCTGCGGTGCTTGCCGGCAAGAGCACGGGGCACTGGCTGCGCATCCTTCAGGCGCACGATATCCTCCATGCGCCGGTGCGCGACTACCGGCAAGTGCTCGACCACCCGCAAGCCGCGCAGCAGGAGACGTTCCAGACGGTAGCGCAGCCTGGCCTGGGTACCCTGCCGTTTGCCGGCATCCCGGCCAAGGGCATGCGGCGCGTGCCCACCGCAGCGCCGCGTGTCGGCGAACACACCGAAGCCGTGCTGCGCGAATGCGGCATAGCGCCTGACAAGCTCGCCCGATTGCTGGAGTGGGGCGTTGTCAGGCAGGCTAGCCCTTTGGCTGGCCAAAACACTGCGGGAGCCACGGCATGATGCGCGCCCTGCTCTGCGAGCACTTCGGCAATGCGCAAGACGTCCGTCTGGCGAGCATCCCCCGGCCGGCGCTTGCGGATCCGCACGCGGTCACGCTTGCCGTGGAATATGCAAGCGTGAGCCATGCCACCGGCCTGATGGTCGCGGGACGCTACCAGACCAGGCCGCCGTTGCCGTTCGTGCCAGGCACCGAGGCGGTCGGCCGCGTAGTGGCTTGCGGCGCGGCCGTCACGCGCCTGCGCCCCGGCGACCGCGTGGTGGCCATTGCCGACTGGGGCTGCTTTGCCGACGAAGTCACGCTGCCGGAGTACACCGTCTACCCCATACCCGATACGCTTGACGCGCTGCAAGCCCTGCCGGTCCCGCTCTCCTACGGCACCGCTTACTGCGGCCTGGTGTGGCGCTGCGCCGTGCAGCCGGGAGAAACGGTGCTGGTGCTCGGCGCCGGCGCCGGCGTGGGCCTGGCCGCGGTGGAAATCGCCCACCAGCTGGGCGCGCGGGTGATCGCCTGCGCCAGCACCGAATCGAAACGCGCGGAGGCCCTGCTGCGCGGCGCTCAGCATGCGCTGGCCCCGGAAGAGCTGGCCGCCACAGTCAAGCGCGTAACCGGCGGGCATGGTGCCGACGTGGTGGTGGATCCGGTAGGCGGCGACCTGTTCGACCAGGCGCTGCGCGCGGCCGCTGCCAATGCGCGGATTCTCAGCATCGGCTTTGCCAGTGGCCGCATCCCGCAAGCGCCGCTGAACCTGCTGCTGGTGAAGAATCTGACGTTGCATGGATTTTTTGTTGGCCGCTATATCGGCTGGACCCCCGCCAACGAGCGGGCACAGCATGCGCCTGCGCTGCAGGCCGTCATGCGCACGCTGTGTGCCTGGGCCAGCGAGGGCAAGATTCGACCGACCGTGTCGAAGGTGTACCCGATGAGCGGGCTGGCCGAGGCGCTGGGCGCCCTGGAAGCCAGGCAGGTCGTCGGCAAAGTCGCGATAAAAATCAAGGAGACAAATTCATGCCATTCCGATTCAGGGTCCTGAACACGCAACACGGTACACCCGGCACCCGGCATCGCCGTTGCGCACGCCATTGGGTCTTGCTGGCGGCCCTGGCCACGGCTGCCATTGCCGCCTTGGGCGCATCTCCCGCCCGTGCCGCCGACGATTTCCCGCAACGCCCCATCCGCATGGTGCTGCCTTACCCGCCGGGCGGGCCCACCGACTTGCTGGCGCGCGTGGTCGGCGTCAAGATGGGTGACACGCTCGGCCAGACGGTGGTGATCGACAACAAGCCGGGCGCCAGCGGCATGATCGGCGCGGAAGTGGTCGCCAAGGCCGCGCCCGACGGCTACACGATCCTGGCCAATGCCTCGCTGCATGTGATCAACCCTAGCATCTACCCCAAGATGCGCTACGACGCGTTTCGCGACTTTGTGCCCATCACGCAGTTGGCCGACGTGCCACTGGTGCTGGTGGTCAACAACGATTCGCCGGTCAAGACCGTGCAGGACCTGATTGCCTATGCGAAGGCCAAGGGCGGCAGCATCAACTTTGGTTCGGCGGGAAATGCGTCGGCCCAGCAACTGGCCGGCGAGTCGTTCAAGTTCGCCGCCAATGTCTCGATGCAGCACGTGCCGTACAAGGGCAGCTCGCCCGCGCTGACCGACCTGATGGGCGGCCAGATCCAGTTGATGTTCGATTCCATGCCATCGGCCATGCCGTTTATCAAGGCCGGCAAGCTGCGCGCCGTGGCCGTCACCACGCTCAAGCGCGCGCGTGCCCTGCCGGACGTGCCCACGGTGGCGGAGTCGGGCTTGCCTGGCTTCAATATCAGCACCTGGTACGGGTTATGGGCACCGCGCGGCACGCCGGCCCCGATCGTGGCGAAGCTGGCGGCCCACGCCGCGCAGGCGCTGCGGCAGCCCGATGTGCAGCGCCAGTACGCCGACATGGGCGCCGAGCCGGTAGGTTCCTCCCCCGCCGAGTTCGCGCGCTACACCGTGGCGGAGGGCCACAAGTGGGCCGAGATCGTACGCAAGTCGGGCGCCAAGGCGGATCAGTAGCCATCGCTGCGCTGCCATGGCAAGCGGCAGCGCGGATGGACAGATCCGCCCCCGGGCGAGACAATTGGCACCCCGGTGCCGCCCCCGCCCCATGAAAACCGTCCCGACCTACTCGCTCTACGGGGTCAACTCCAACGAGCCCTTGCTGGAACAACTGCATTTCGAGTCGATCCCGGAGCGCAGCGGCATCAACGACTGGGAAATCAAGCCACACCGCCACGAGCGCTTCTTCCAGGTTCTCTACGTGCACCAGGGGAGCGGCCGCGCGCTGCTCGACGACCGCGAGTACCCGCTGGGCTCGCGCACTGTGGTGACGGTGCCACCGCGCTGCGTGCATGGCTTCCGGTTTACGCCTGACGTGGACGGCATCGTGATCACCATGACCGATCACTACCTGCACACGCTGCTGGCTGGCGTGCCGGATGCGCTGCCGCTGTTCGAGCGGCCCTACCACGACCAGTTCGGCGACCCGGCCCGCAGCGAGCGCGATGACGCCACCGTGCTCGCCGGCGCGCTGGAACTGTTCCGTGCGGAGATGAACGCGGTCTCGCTGTGGCGCGGCGCGGCCTTGTCGGCGCTGCTGTCCTTGCTGCTGGTCGGTATTGCCCGGCGCGCTTCGGGCGCGGGTGCAACCGGGGCGCAGCCGGCAGGCAGGACCGCACGCCATTTTCAGCAGTTCCAGCAACTGGTGGAGGCACGTTTTCGGAACCACCAGGATCTGGCGGGCTACGCCGACACGCTCGGTATCTCGCCCACCCAGCTCAACCGCATCTGCCAGCAGCTTGCCGGCAGGAGCGCGCTGCAGCTGATCCATTCGCGCCTGATCGTGGAGGCGCAACGCGATCTGCTCTATAGCGATCTCGATATCAAGCAGATCGCCTCGACGCTGGGCTTTGCGGATGCCGCGTATTTCGCGCGCTTCTTTGCCAAGCATGTTGGGCAGGCGCCCAGCGCATTCCGCCAGAACGGGCGCGCCCGCCTGCCGGCGCCGCAAGCCGCGCGCTAGCGCGGCGCTTTACATCGAGAAACTGTCGGAGCGCGCCAGCGGCCAATACTTCTCGTAGAGCTGGTAGCGGAAATTCCCGTTGATCAGGTCTCCCGGCGCCAGGAACTTGAGCAGTTCGGACATCAGCCGCACTTCGTTGGGCGAGATACGCCGCACGATATGGTGCGGCTTGAGATCGGCCGGATGATGCAGGCCGGCTGCCTGCAGGATTTCCAGCAACGCATGCAGCGTCTGACGGTGGAAGCTGGCTACGCGATCCGCCTTGTCCGGCACCACGATGGCGCGCTGGCGCACCGGATCCTGCGTGGCCACGCCCACGGGGCAGCGGTCGGTATGGCATTTTTGCGCCTGCACGCAGCCGAGCGCAAACATGAAGCCGCGCGCCGAGTTGCACCAGTCGGCACCGGTGGCCAGCGTGCGTGCCACGTCGAACGCGGTGATGATCTTGCCGCTGGCGCCAATGCGGATCTTGTCGCGCAGGTTCACACCGACCAGCGTGTTGTGGACCAGCAGCAACCCCTCCTGCAGCGGCACGCCGATATGGTCGACGAACTCCAGCGGCGCCGCGCCGGTGCCGCCTTCGGCGCCGTCCACCACGATGAAGTCCGGCAGGATGCCCGACTCCAGCATGGCCTTGACGATACCGAAGAACTCCCATGGGTGCCCGATGCAGAGCTTGAACCCGGTCGGCTTGCCGCCGGACAGCGTGCGCAGCCGGTCGACGAACTGCAGCAGGCCCAGCGGCGTGGAGAATTCGCTGTGCGTGGCCGGCGAGATGCAGTCCTCGCCCATGGCGATGCCGCGCGTGGCGGCAATTTCCGGCGTGACCTTGGCCGCCGGCAGTACGCCGCCATGGCCCGGCTTGGCGCCTTGCGAGAGCTTGACCTCGATCATCTTGACCTGGGGCAAGCGCGCCTGCTCGGCGAACTTGTCGGGATCGAAGCCACCGTCCGCGCGGCGGCAACCAAAGTAACCGGAGGCCACCTCCCAGATCAGGTCGCCGCCTTCGGCGCGGTGGTACGGGGAGATCGAGCCTTCGCCGGTGTCGTGGATAAAGCCGCCAAGCTTTGCGCCCCGGTTGAGCGAACGGATCGCGTTGCCGGACAGCGCGCCGAAGCTCATCGCCGAGACGTTGAAGATCGATAACGAGTAAGGCTGGGCCCGGCCCTCGCCCACGGTGATGCGGAAGTCGGCGGAGGGGATGCGGGTCGGCGCCAGCGAATGGCTGATCCACTCGTGGCCAGCCAGGCGCACATCGATCTCGGTGCCGAAGGGCCGGCTGTCGACTTCGTTCTTGGCGCGCTGGTAGACGAGGCTGCGCTGCTGGCGCGAGAACGGCATCTCGTTGGTGTCGTCCTCGATGAAATACTGGCGGATCTCCGGGCGGATGAACTCGAAGAAGAAGCGCAGGTGGCCCCAGACCGGATAGTTCCGCAGGATGGAGTGGCGCGGCTGGCCAATGTCGTACAAACCGACCAACAGCAGCGCGACCGGCGCCGCCAGCCATGCCGGGGAAATCCGCTGCATGGCGGCGAGCGCCGCCAGCGCGAGCAACGCGAACACGGTCAGCCAGACCGCGCCGTAACGACGAGAAAACATGGGGACTCCTAAAGGCCGGCAGTTGGCCGGCAACCCCGCGATTATCGCCGTTCCTCGCGGCCTCCGCTCCCGCCGGGTTGCACCCCGGGCGCTACCCTTGCCCTGCGTGGTCCGCGGTTTCCGCTTCCGCGCAGCGCGGGGCCAGGCCCGGCGGGTGCCGCTGTGCGCTGTCGTCGGCCTGCACGGCGGCTACGATCTGCGCGAACGCTGCGTCGGCTTCCGGCATCGGCAACAGCATCCACACATGGAACATGCCCTCGTATTCGTAGTAGCGCAGCGGCAATCCCTGTTCCTGCGCGAGCAGGCGGAAGGCGCGGCAGTCGGGCAGCAACACGTCATGGGTGCCGATGAACAGCGTCACGGGCGGCAGGTCACGCAGGCTGCCGTAGATGGGGCTGACCTGCGGCAGCGTGACGGGATCGCCGCCGGCATAGACCCGGCCGCACTCGATGCCGCCTGGCTTGGACAGCATCGGGTCCAGCGGTTCGAGCGCATCGATGCCCGGATTGCTCCCTGTCGCGTCCACGAACGGTGACATCAGCACCAGCTTGCCGGGCAGAGCGCGCCCGGAATCGCGCGCGATCTGCGCCAGCGCGAGCGCCATGCCGCCGCCGGCCGAATCGCCCATCACGGTCAGGCTGGCGGGCGGCTGGCGCTGCACGATCTGGTCGTAGAGCGGCAGCATCCCGGCAAACACGTCGCGGTAGGTATGCTCCGGCGCCAGCGGATAGATCGGCACGATCACCGTCGCGCCAAGGGCATCCACCAGCTTGCCGATGAAGTCCCAGTGCTGGCTGACGATATCGAATACGTAGCCGCCGCCGTGCAGGTAGAGAATCTGGCGGCCGCTGCCGGTGCCCCGCGGGCGCACGGTGTAGACCTCCACGCCGGCAACCAGTTCCATGCTGATTTCATGGCGCGCCAGCAAGCGCGGCGTGGGATCCGCCCGGCCGATCTTGCGGCGCCGGCGAATCTCTTCGTGCAGCGCCTGCGCACTGGAAAAACGGTGTTTGCGCCGGACCAGGCGCAGGGCTAGCCGCCACAGGCGGTACTGGATGCTTGGCATGATGACGATCTCCCGGAGTATTGCACCGGCTTCATTCACGGCCGGCTGAGGCACCACGGCGCACCTGCGAATGCACACGGCACGCCCGCAGTGCAAACGCCAGATGCGAAAAAGGAGCCGGCTAGCGGCTCCTTTTCAAGCTGAAAACAGGCCCCGATCAGGCAGCTGCTGCGTCCTTCAGCTTCTTCAGCGGGCGCACCTTGACCTTGACGCTGGCGGGCTTGGCCGGGAACCAACGCTCTTCACCGGAGAACGGGTCCTTGCCGAAGCGCTTCTTCTTGGCGGGCACTTGCTGGGCCGTAACCTTCATCAGGCCGGGCAGCGTGAACTCGCCTGCGCCCTTCTTGTGCAGCGCGCTGACGATGGTGTTTTCCAGATGTGCCAGCACCGTCTTCACGGCTTTGGCTTCCAGCTGGGTCTGTGCTACCAGATGAGCGACCAGGCTCGACTTGTTGAAGGTTTCCTTCAGCGGACGCGGGGTTACCGCGGCAGCTGCGGGAGCAGCCTTCTTGGCCGGCGCGGCCTTCTTGGCAGCAGCCTTTACAGGTGCAGCTTTGGTTGCCGGTGCCTTCTTGGCAGCGGTCTTGGTTGCAGTCTTCGCGGTCGGATTCGCTTTGGTCGCCATATCTATAAAGATGAGTTGAACAGAATGATGTCGCACGGGATGTGGCATCCGATGTCGCTCGACGCTTCGTCGATCGACTATCGGCGTGCGGCATCGACTGAATCATAGCGGAAACTACGGGACGTCAAGGGGTTTTCGCACATGCCAACGCAAAAACCGGGGTTTTCCCCGGTGTTTTTTGAGGTTTTGTCTCTTGCGGCCTGCCGTTCTGTCGCGCGGACGCAGCAGTGGATATGTCGCCGGACCCTATATACAAGGGCTAAACGCGTGTTTTTAGCTTTTTTGCCACGCTCACGTACTGGCGCGCGCCGGGTATCCGGAGTGTCCCTGGCGCGCGCTCCGGCCTCAACCGCGCAGCTCGCGCCGCAGGATCTTGCCGGTCACCGTCTTCGGCAACTCGTCGATGATTTCCACCACGCGCGGGTATTTATAGGCCGCCATGCGCTCCTTGCACCAGGCCTGCAGTGCTTCCGGCGTGACGCTCGCCTGCGGCTTGAGGCTGACGACGGCCTTCACCGTCTCGCCGCGATAGGCGTCTGGCATGCCCACCACGGCCGCCTCGCGCACCGCGGGATGGGTGTACAGGACATCCTCCACCTCGCGCGGCCAGACCTTGTAGCCGCCGGCAACGATCATGTCCTTCTTGCGGTCGACCAGGTAGAACCAGCCTTGCGCATCCATGAAACCGACGTCGCCAGTGTGAAAATAGCCGCCGGACATGGCCTTGGCCGTCTCTTCCGGCTTGTTCCAGTACCCCGGCACGATCATCGGCCCGCGCGAGATGATCTCGCCGACTTCTCCCACCGGCACCGGTTCGCCCGCGTCGTCGCCGATAAAGGAATCGACGTTGAAGGCGGGCACGCCGATCGCCAGCGCGCCGGACGCGGGGTCCACCGGTGCCTCCCGGCCGAGCGGCACCACATGGGTGGGCGAAGTGGTCTCGGTCAGGCCGTAGCCGTTGTGGATATAGTGCCCAAACTTGCCGCGGAACTGCGCCACCACGCTCGGCGGGATCGGCGCGCCGCCCGAATAGATCTTGTCCAGCGTGGCGAAATGGGCGCGGGTGGCATCGGGATGGTTCATCAGCGCGATGAACACCGTGATCGAGCCGATCGTGAATGCCACCCGCCGGTCGCGGATGGTTTCCAGAATCACGCCCGGCTCGAAGCGGCAGGCCAGCACCAGCGGCGCGGCGCAGATGAAAGCCGCGGCGATGTGGCCCACCAGGCCGGTGATATGAAAGAGCGGCGCCACGCCCAGGATCGGACCGCCTTCGCGCAAGCCGATCCAGTCGCGGTACACCTGCGCATTGAAAGCGACATTGCCGTGCGTGTTCATCGCGCCCTTGGGCACCCCGGTGGTGCCGGATGTGTACACCAGCATCGCGATATCGCTGGCCGCCGGCGTGAGCGGCGCCGGACGCTGGCCGTGATACGCCTGCACCAGCGCCAGCATGTCGGGCACGCCTTCGGCGGGCTGGCGCCTGGCTGCGGCAAACAGGCGGGAATCGTTGCGCGTCTGGAAATCGAGCTCGGAGGTGGTGATCACCGCCGGCAGCGCAAGGGGCATGCCGGCATCGGCCTGGCCGCCGCGCTCCGCTTCGAACAGGCCCTTGACCACGTCCGCATAGAGGGATTCGTGGCAAATCAGCACTTTGGCGCCGGAGTCCGCCAGCACCAAACGCAGTTCACGCGCGCGGTTCATGGGGTTGACCGGCACCGCGATGGCGCCGAGCTTCCACGCGGCGACCAGGCCGATAACGAACTGCGGTACGTTCTGCAAGTACAGCGCGATACGCTCGCCACGCGTGCAGCCGCGCGATGACAGCGCGACTGCCAGCGCGTCGGAAAGCGAATCGAGCTCGCCATAAGTGAGCGTGGCGTCGAAATAGTGAATCGCCGGGCTTGCCGGCGCGCGGCTTGCGGCAGCCCGGAAAATGGTCAGTGCATCGGTAAATTGCGGGGTAATGGTGTGCGGCTGGCCGGCGTTGTAGCTGGAAAGCCAGGGCTTTTCTTCATAGGGCGTCATGCGGCACCTCGATATGCGCGGCGGGTAGTGTCAGGATAGCGCTTGGCCGGAACGGAACTGACGGCCGCCCGGCGTGGCATGCCCGTTGGGCACCGCCGCCTGGCAGGCCGCCGGGCCTTACTTGATCACCACCGGGTTGACCGGTGCGCCGCTCCCGTTCACGACCTTGAGCGGTGCAGCCGTATAGAGGAAGGCCCACTGCTTGTCTTCGGCGCAATCCGCCGCGAGCAGATCGAGCTGGGCGATCTCGGTCAGCGTGACGCCCAGGTTGCGCATCAGGGCGTTGTGCAGCGGCAGGGCCACGCCCGATACCGGGTCCACGGTTACCTCGTTGGCGATGGTGTCCGTGACGAGGTTGGGGATTTCCATGCGATGGAACCACTCGACCAGCTCCGGGCTATAGGTCAGGCCCGGCTCGACGAAATTGCGGTAGAACTCGGCCTGGTCGCGCTTGTAGAAAGAGCCGATCCAGCCGGTGCGGATCACCAAAATGTCGCGCTTCTCGATGCGCGCGCCCTGCATTTCGGCGGCGGCCAGCAGGTCGTGGTGGGTGAAGGTTTCGCCAGGGTCGAGCACATCCTTGCCGCGATGCCGCGCCATGTCGATCAGCACGCCCCGCCCTACCACGCCGCGCTCCGCGATCGGCAGGACGCTGGCCTTGTCCAGCCCGCCGATGGTGGACCTGGCATCGTAGCCGTTCCACAGCTGGTCGCCGTACCAGACATGGCCCAGGGCATCGTACTGGGTCGAGCCCTGCAGGTACATGATCATCATGTCGTCAGCGTACTCGCCCTCGCCCGGAAACTTCGGACCTTTGCCGCAAAGGTAATGGCCCTTGTCCATCACGTTCAGGCGGCGCGCCTGCGAACGTCCCGGCCAGACGGGGTCGCCGGCGGGATTGCCCATCTGGATCTGCAGGGTGAAGGTCTTGCCGGAGCGCACGGAGGCCACGCCGCGCAACACCTCCGCCTGGGTGAGATAGTTCAGCGAACCGACCTCGTCGTCCGGGCCCCATTTGCCCCAGTTTTTCGGCGCATCGCGCAACAGCTCGGCAACCAGCGGGACGTTCTTTGATTCCATGCCATGTCTCCTTGGTGGATTGACCCTGTGGAATCGCACTTCGCGGTCATGCCCGGCGTGCATGGTTCATCATGCGCGGAGCCAATAAATGCGAACGGTCGTGCGTTTTCTTATTTTGGGTCGAGTGTAGGACCAGGGAACGAACGTTGTCCAGACATGGAAAACCCGCCGGAAATCCAGGGAATCCCAAGGGTGCGCGCTCAGTCGTCCAGCCCGAAAGCCAGCAGTGGTCCGAGCACCAGCGCGCCAAGCACGATCATCGACAGGCCGCTGTCCATGTGCTTCCATTCGTGCAGCACAGCCCGGGCATCGGCCTGCGCCCAGAACAGCGCGACAACGCCCGCGAGGACGACCAGCACGGCCGTGGCCAGCGCGAGACCGTCGCGCGTGGCGCGGTGGTCGATGCCGGAAGGACTATCATTGGGGATGCGGACGCCTTGCATGGCCTGACTCCTGTTTAGCGGTGAGCGTGACGATGAACGGCGTCCATTGTGGTAACCCCAGCCTGAACCGAGGCTGAGCACGCCGTTCAGCTTCCGTTCAGGCTGGCCCCGGCACACTGCTCCGATCGACCAAGGCTTGCCCGCTCCCGTATTGCCCCGCTTCCTTACGCCATTGCTTCCATTCCGCGGCGCGCGTCCTGCGCGCACTGCCTCCTCGCCCACCTGGCCGCCGCGCGCGGCGCGAGCGCTGCTGCCGCTGGCGGCGGCCCTGGCTTTGCTGCTGGCGGCCGCTCCGCCGGCCCACGCCGACAAGGATGCCGACCGCGCCCGGGCGGCCGTGCAGTCCGGCGAAATCCTGCCGCTCACGCGCATCCTGGAAGCCGTATCGGCACAATATGCGGGCGATGTGATCGGCGTAAAGCTCGACCGCGACGATGGGGTCTGGCAATACGAGGTCAAGCTGCTGCTGCCCGGCGGGTCGGTGGCCAAGCTGGAATACGACGCCAAGACCGCCACCTTGCTCAAGGCCAAGGGACACGGCCTTGAGCAAGCCCGCAAGAAATCCTGATCCCCCATGCGCATCCTCCTGGTAGAAGACGAACCCACGCTGGCCGCGCAGATCCACTCGAGCCTCGTCGACGCGGGCTACGCGGTCGATACGGCGGCCGACGGCATCGATGGCTGGCACCTGGGCGCCGAAGAGCCCTACGATGCCGTGGTGCTCGATCTTGGGCTGCCCAGCCTTGACGGGCTGTCCGTGCTGCGCCGCTGGCGTGCGGCGCAGGTGAACCTGCCGGTGCTGATCCTGACCGCGCGCGATAGCTGGACCGACAAGGTGGAAGGCATCGATGCCGGGGCCGACGACTATCTCGCCAAGCCCTTCCGCATGGAAGAGTTGCTGGCGCGCATCCGCGCCCTGATCCGGCGCGCCCACGGCATGGCCGCGCCCGAGCAGGCCTGCGGACCGGTGCGCCTGAACGCACGCACGGGCGTGGTGACGGTCGATGGCGCCGCCGTGGTGCTGACCGCGCATGAGTTCAAGGTGCTCGATTACCTGATGCATCACCCGGGCACGATCATCAGCAAAGCGGTGCTGACCGAGCATATCTACGCGCAGGATTTCGATCGCGACAGCAATACGATCGAAGTGTTCGTCGGCCGGCTGCGGCGCAAGCTCGGCGTCGACGTGATCGAGACGGTGCGCGGCCAGGGCTACCGGCTGCGCCCGCCCACCGCCTGATTCATGCGCCACTCACTAGCCATCCGCCTGCTCGCGGTCGCGGCCATCTGGCTGGCCGCCGCGCTTGGCGGCACCGGCTGGCTGCTCTCCACGCTGTTCGCGCGCCATGTCAACGAGACCTATGTCCGCCAGCTCGACAACCAGCTCACCAGCCTGGCCGCCGCGCTCGACTGGAGCCCCGACGGCAAGCTCGCGCTGACGCGCGCGCCGGCCGATCCGCGCTACGAACTGCCCTACTCCGGCGCCTACTGGCAGGCGCGGGCGAAGGGCGCCACGTTGCGCTCGCGCTCGCTCTGGGATGCCGAGATGCCTGCCACGGTGGGCAACCAGGTGGCGGGCAGCCACGCGGAAATCCGGCCCGGGCCCAACGGGCAATCGTTGCTGGTGGTATCGCGCCCGATCGTGCTGGCGTCGGCGGACATGCCGGTGACGCTCTCGGTCGCACTGGACCGCACCGAGCTGCGCGCCGCGCGCCAGGCCTTCAACCGGCTGCTGGGCTGGTCGCTGACGGCGCTCGGAGCGGGGCTGCTGCTGGCGGTGGCGGCTCAGGTGAAATTCGGCCTGGCGCCGCTGGCGCGGCTGCGCCAGGCGCTGGCCACGCTACAGGCGCGCCGCGAAAGCCGGCTTGGGGGGACGTGGCCGACCGAAGTAGTGCCGCTGGTCAATGAAATCAATACCTTGCTGGCGCGCAATGCCGATGCGCTGGAGCGCTCCCGGCGCCAGGCCGCGGATCTCGCCCATGCGGTCAAGACACCGCTTGCCATCCTTGCCAACGAAGCCGGGCGCCTGCCCGGCGCCGCGGCCCGCGCCGCCGCCGCGCAGGTCGAAGCCATGCGCCGGCAGGTGGATCGCCACCTGGCGCGCGCGCGCGCGGCCGGTGCGGCCAGTGCTCGCGGTGCCCGTATCGAGGCCGGTCCGGCGGCGGCCGAGCTGGCGCGCGCGCTTACCCGCCTGCACAGCGGCCGCGAGATCGTCATCGAAGTGGAAGGCAGCGGGCACTTTGCCGGCGACCGCCAGGACCTGATCGAGATCCTCGGCAACCTGCTCGACAATGCCTGCCAGTGGGCCCGCTCGCGCGTTCGCGTCAGGCTCGCGGAGCAGGCAGGCATGCTCGAGATCGTGGTGGAAGACGATGGTCCGGGCATGCCGCCCGAAGCGCGCGAACTGGCTACGGCCCGCTTCGGGCGCCTGGATGAGTCCACTGCCGGCAGCGGACTGGGGCTGGCCATCGTCAGCGAGATGGCAGCCCTTTACGAGGGAGGACTGACGCTAGGCGGCAGCGACCTGGGCGGGCTGCTGGCCCGCCTGCGGCTGCCGGCGGGCCAGGCATGACAGGCCCGCCCTTGCCTGTTAGCAGGCAGCCGTCATCTTGAAGATGCCCTGGGCATTGCCGGCATCGAAGGACAGGTCCAGCGTGCCACCCGCGGCTTCCGAGGCGGGCACGAAATCGCGCGTGATGAACTCGTAGAACGAGCCCGGCACGGTGCGCTTTACCACGATGCCGTCGGCACCGACAAACCGGCGCTCTACCGGGTCCGCCTTGAACGCCGTCTGCAAGACCCGCCCGGAGCGCGACACTTCCACCGTATCCTTGATCGGACGACCCAGGCCACGTTGCGCGTCGGCCACGGCGCGCACGTCCGCCACGCGGTCGGTGGCATGGTTGAATGCATTGCCCTCGGTGGAAATCCAGGCCATCTCGGCGGATTCCTTCAGCAGCAATTCGTAGTCGGCCAGCGCCGGCTCGGCATGATGACGGTCGAAGCAGGCGGCCAGCTTGGGCACCAGCCGTGCCGCGTCGGCCATCGGCAGGCTGGCATCGCGCTCCAGTACGGCCAGTTGCGCCACGGCGTCGTCATCGAGCGGGTCGGCGGACGCCGACACCACGCGCGATACCGCGGCCTGGAATGCCGCGCTGAAACGCTCTGGGTGCAGTTCGCTGAGGAAGTACTGGGCGATATCGTCCGGCAGGTCGGCATGCGCGTAGGAGCGGCCCGTCATGCCGATGCGATCGAGCGGATAGGTGCCGTTGAGGCGGTAGCCCAGCGGGGCAAGGATGCGGGTGAAGGCGATCTCGCCCGAAGGCAGGTTGCCGCATTCCCACTTGACCGTGCGCAGCGCGCCGTGGTCGAACACTACCTGGCCGCCCGCCTCGATGACGTCGCGCGTATAGGCCATGCCCGTCGGCACGCGTTCGAGGATGCCGGCGAACAGCACCATATTGAGCGCCTGCGCGACTTCGGCACGGCTGGCTTGTTCACTGCTGGAAGACAGCAGTTGCGGCGAAACATTCATCAATTGCAGCAACTGTGCTGCTTGTGTCTCGCCACAAACGGTCTCGAGGAGGCGTTGCAGATTCGGCTTCGTCATGGTCAATGCGCTGGAATTCGTTTGTTTTCAGGGGATAGCGGGAGCCGACGGCCCCCGGGCGGGTCTTATTGTGCGACCGCGGCAGACTTCGTACAATTGATAACTTCGCACCAACTTCCTTCCAAAAACGCACTATGCGCAAAGGCATTCCCAGTCTCACGGCGCTGCAGATGTTCGAGGCCGCGGCACGGCTTGGCAGTTTTACCCGCGCCGCGGACGAACTGGCGGTAACGGAAAGCGCGGTATGCCGGCAGATCGCCGGCCTGGAAGCGCGGCTGGGCGTGCCGCTTTTCCACCGCATCCGCAAGCGCATCGTGCTGACGCCGGCGGGCGGGACCTATGCCGAGGAAGTGCGGGAGCGGCTCGACCAGATCGAGCAGGTCACGCTGGATGTGATGGCCCAGCGTCCGCGCGGGCGCGCCATCGAGCTGGCGATCGGGCCCACCTTTGCCAGCCAGTGGCTGATCCCGCGCCTGCCCCTGCTCGCCCGCGCCCTGCCTGACCTGACGCTGCACCTGTCGGCGCGCACCGAGGCATTCGAGCTTAGCGATACCGCTTTCGACGCGGCGATCTATTACGGCGAGGGATTATGGCCGGGGACCGAAGGCGAGCGCATCCTGGAAGAAGGCCCTTCGGTCCCGGTGTGCAGTCCGTCCCTGCTGGGACGCCGCAAGCAACTGGGCCTGGATCAACTGCTTGACCTTCCGCTGCTCCACCTGAACACGCGCTTGCGCGCCTGGAGCGACTGGCTTGCCGCCGCGGGCGCGGCGCAGCCGGCGCAAGCCTTGCGCGGCCCGCGCTACGACCTCTACACCATGCTGGCGCAGGCGGCGGCGGCCGGCGTCGGCGTAGCCCTGATCCCGCGCATCCTGATCACCGAGGAACTGGCGCAGGGCCGGCTGGTGGTGCCATTCACCACGCTGCCGGCCGGCATTGACAATCGCAAGGCCTATTACTTCGCCCACCGGCGCGGCCTGGCACCCGACGACAAGATCCTGCAGCTACGCGGCTGGTTGCTGGAGTGCGGCGCGCAGGAGGATCCTGTCATTGCGCGTGGGCGATGACGGCTTCGCGTGTCTCCCGCGCCAGGCCTGCGGCAAAGGCGGCTTCCGCCACCAGGAACAGCGGCCCGATCAGCAGTCCGGCCAGATCGTCCACAAACGCCGGCTTGCGGCCTTCGTAATAGTGGCCGACAAACTGGATCAGCCAGCCCGCCACGAACAGGCCGACGCCCCAGGCCAGCCACACGCCGGTGGACAGCGCCGCGATCGCGTCGCCGAGGTACACGAAACCGGCCAGGATCAGTGTCATCGCCAGTCCGAAACCCGCCGACAGGCGTAGGTAGAACAGGCAGGACAACCCATATACCACCATGGCGGGGGTCAGGTACGCCGGGCCTTCGCCCAGCGTCATGGCCGGGCGGGCCAGCAGCGTGGTCACGGCCAGCACAATCATGGGAATGCCGATGAAATGGGTGAACACGTTGCGCGCGTCGCGGTGATAGGCTGCGTAGTTGGCCAAGTGGTCGATCAGGGTCTTCACGGGGCTCCTCCTGCCGGGGCATCGTTAGCGCGGCTGCTCGATGGTGGCCGCATGTTGTGGCCGCACGTTGTGGCCGTATAGTAATGGGCAGGGAAAAGCTCGTCTGTCCGGTTTCTGACAATCCGGCATGGCGCCGATAAAAGGAGATCATCATGCGCTTGGCGCCCCGTGAACGGCGGGAGCCGTCCCCGGATCCGCTGCGCGTCCTGCGTGGCGGCAGCTGGTTCGGCACCTTGCCGGCGGCTCTGCAGGACACCCTGCTGCGGGACGCCGTCAGCCGCAAGCTCGCGGCTGGCCAGTTGCTGTTTGCCCGTGGCGACGCCTTTGATGGCATCTACGCCGTGGTGGCCGGCACGGTGCAGATCGACACCCACAGCGAATCGGGCAAGGCGGCCCTGCTCGGCCTGCTGGAACCGGGAAACTGGTTTGGCGAGATCTGCCTGTTCGACGGACTGGCCCGCACGCACGATGCCCACGCCACCAGCGCGGCCACCGTGCTGCACCTGCAGCGCGACAGGCTCTATGCGATGCTGTCCGCGCATCCCGAATGGTGGCGCGAATTTGGCAAGCTGCTTGCAGCCAAGACCCGGGAGGCGTTCCATTACGTGGAAGAAACGCAATTGCTGCCCCCGCTCGCGCGCACCGCGCGCCGCCTGGTGGCCATGGCCCAGGCTTACGGCAACCTGCCCGGACTGGAGCGCCGCTCCGTACACATCCCGCAGGAACAGCTTGGCCAGATGCTCGGGTTGTCTCGCCAGACGGTCAACCAGGCTCTGCGCGAGCTCGAAACGCGAGGGCTCCTGCGCCTGCATTACGCCGACATCGAGTTGCTCGACCTGCCGGCACTGCTGGCGCTGGACTGAGCCGGCCATGGCTTCCCGACACTTCAGCCTGCGCGGGCAGCGCAAGGCAAACAATGACATGACCACATGACCATGCTAGACGACATCCGCCTGCACGCTTATCTCGAGCGCATCGGCCATCCGCTGCCCGGCCAGCCGGACCTTGCGGCGCTCGACAGCCTGATTGCCGCGCACCTGGAGCATATTCCGTTTGAAAATGTCGACGTGCTGCTCGGGCGCCCGATCCGCATTGGCCTGGACGCCGTCTTCGACAAGCTGGTCACGCAGGCGCGCGGCGGCTACTGTTTCGAGCAGAACACCTTGCTTGCCGCCGTGCTGCGAACGCTTGGTTATGGCGTTACAGCCCTTGCCGCGCGGGTGCGGTGGAATGTCCCTGACGATGTGCCCACCATGCAATCGCATATGCTGCTGCGCGTGGAAGCGGCACATCACAGCTATATCGTGGACGTGGGCTTCGGCGGCCCCAACCCGTATCGCGCGATGCCGCTGCCGCAGACGGAGCGTGCCGATCCTGCATTCCCGTACCGCCTGGCCGCGGTGGATACACCGGGCGCCGCGTTTCATCTCTACGACCTGGAAGTCGGCGGCGCAAACGGCTGGCTCAAGCTCTACCGATTCGATCTTTCGCCGCAGCAGGCGATCGATTTCGAACCGCGCAACTGGTACACGTCAACCCATCCCGGCAGCCTGTTCCGCAACGCACTGACCATGGCGCGCTCGCAGGGCGGCAGCCGGCTGACGCTGGTCAACGACGACCTTACCGTACGCGCTGGCGATGGCAGCGCGCACCGCCAGCGCCTGGAGACCCCGGCGGCAATCATCGAAACGCTGGCGCACAGCTTCGGCCTCGCGCTGGATCCTGCCGACCGGGATCAACTAACGCAGATGCTGCCCGCGCTGATTGCAGCGCGGCGGCCAGGCTAGGCGCGCTTCAGCCGGCTTCAGATTCAGAGCGTACCTCGAAGCCTGCCGCCTCAAGCAGCGCCGGCAGGCCCGCGTCCCCGACCATATGCAGCGCGCCCGCCACGATCAGGGTCGGCACGCGGTCCGCGATCAGCGACCGGATCTTCGGCATCCATTGCCGGTTGCGCGCGTCGACCAGGACCGCCAGCGAGCACGGCCACTGTGCCCGGCGCTGCGCAAGCAGCCTGGCGAACGGTTCGGCTTGCCCCTGCCGCCACCATCGCACCATGTCGGCCGGCTCCGCGGCGGCAAGTTCGGGTTGCTCGGCGAAGAAGGCCAGCATCGACATCTGCTCATCCAGCGGCACGCCCTGCAGCATGCGCAGCGCTTCGGTACCGTCTTCCAGCGCATCCGTCGCCCG
The DNA here is from genome assembly GCF_000611145.1 of Cupriavidus sp. SK-3. Lineage (NCBI taxonomy): Bacteria > Pseudomonadati > Pseudomonadota > Betaproteobacteria > Burkholderiales > Burkholderiaceae > Cupriavidus > Cupriavidus sp. SK-3. The sequence goes on from NZ_JFJV02000049.1 coordinate 46,992, forward strand.
TCCTTCCACCGTGGCGCGCGCCCACAGGAAACGATCGACGCCATACTGCGCCAGGATGCCGTGCCGCGCAGCCAGCGCGAACTGCAGGTGCATTGCAGCAAACACGGGCCGCAGGCGTTCCAGCTCAGCACCGGGCAGCCCGAAGTCCAGCCATAGCGCCCGCACCTGTTCGAACGTGGCAGGCGGCAGATGCTGGCTGAGTCCATCGCCGTCCGGGAAATACGCCGCGCCGAAATCCGGTTGCCGGTCCAGCGCTACCTCGAAGACGATGCGGGCCGACGCGTGCCAGGCTTGCTCAGCGGCCCGCTCCAGGGTCGATAACGGCGCATCCAGCACGTGGATCGCCCCGAGCAGGTAGACCTCGGTATTCCTGATTTGCCAGAGCATGTGGCGCTTGCCTTGTCCTGAATGATTGGTATGGCCGGGTGACGCGTTGCAGGCCGGGCGCGCTGCAAGCATACCCTTGCGCGCGCATCGCACGCACGTTATGCACCGCGCTCATTGTCAAAAGAAAAAACGCTGATAAGCCGGGCCAGCCGCGGATTTGTGTGTGGACTGCGCGATAGCGCCCAACCATAATGTACCGGGCGGTAGGATTGCCGGACGCGCGATCAGCGGCCTGGCCGCACGGCACCGCGGCATGCTCCGCTGTGCAGAACACGCATCCGGCGATGCTGCCAACAGGAAGCTTTCATAGCGCCATTTACAGAACATCTGGTCCCGCCCCGCGAGGACCAGGACACCAGGAGACACGCATGTCATTATTCGACCTGACCGGCAAGGTTGCCGTCGTCACCGGCTCTTCACGCGGCATTGGCCGTGCCATCGCGGAGCAGATGGCGGTACAAGGGGCCAAAGTGGTGATTTCCTCGCGCAAGGCCGAGGCCTGCCAGGAAGTCGTCGATGCCATCAACGCCAGGCATGGTGCCGGCACCGCCATTGCCGTACCGGCCAATATCTCCTCCAAGGAAGATCTCCAGCACCTGGTCGACACAACCAACAGCACGTTTGGCAAGATCGACGTGCTGGTCTGCAACGCCGCCTCCAATCCCTACTACGGCCCGATGAGCGGCGTGACCGACGAACAGTTCCGCAAGGTGCTGGACAACAACGTCATCTCCAACCACTGGCTGATTCAGATGGTCGCGCCGCAGATGATCGAGCGCAAGGACGGCTCGATCATCATCGTGTCGTCCATCGGCGGCCTGCGCGGCTCGCCCACCATCGGCGTGTACAACGTTTCGAAGGCGGCCGACTTCCAGCTGGCGCGCAACCTCGCGGTGGAGTTCGGTCCGCACAACGTGCGCGTGAACTGCATCGCACCGGGCCTGATCCGTACCGATTTCGCCAAGGCGCTGTGGGAAGATCCGGAGCGCTACAAGCTGTCGACGCAGGGCGCGCCGCTGCGCCGCATCGGCGAACCGGTGGAAATCGCCGGCGCCGCGGTGTTCCTGGCCTCGGCTGCCAGCACCTTCATGACCGGCCAGGCCATGGTGGTGGACGGCGGCGTCACGATCTGAGCCACGCCGCACCCGTTGTTCCCTTTACGGGCTCGCTCCAGGCCTGAAGCTTGAGGCCTGAGCCGGGGCGCACCGTGCCCGCACCCATTGCTGCCCGGCTCGCCGGGTGGGCGATGCGCGCGGGCACGCGTGCCTCGCCGGCACGCCAGAGCGCTGCCCATCCTGCCATGCAGTCAGGGAGGCACCGATGTCGAACAACCCGCAAACCGCTACGTCCTGGCCGGCCATCAGCCTGGCCGAAGCGCATGCCCGCCTTACCGCTCCCGGCGCCCCTTTCGAAACCGAAACGCGCGTGATCCGGGGCATCTCCACCACCGTCTGGAAAAACGCGCCGCCCACGCTGCGCGACCTTTTCCTGCAAGCCCGCGCGCTGGGTGACAAGACCTTCGTCGTCTATGAAGACGAACGCGTGTCCTATGACGCGTTCGGCCGTGCCGCGCTGACCATCGCGCATGCGCTGATCCGCGACGGCGTGCGCAAGGGCGATCGCGTTGCGCTGGCTATGCGCAACCTGCCGGAATGGCCGGCGGTCTTCTACGGCGCCTTGCTGGCCGGCGCCATCGTCACGCCGCTCAATGCCTGGTGGACCGGCGCCGAACTGGAATACGGCCTGGCCGACTCAGGCAGCAAGATCGCCATCGTGGACGATGAGCGCCTGGGCCGCATCCTGGAGCATCTGCCTGGCTGCCCCGCGCTGGAAAAAATCTACGTCAGCCGCGCCACCGCCCCACAGGCCGACGCGCGCATCGCGGCGCTGGAAAGCCTGATCGGCACGCCCGCGCAATGGGCGGCGCTGCCCGGGTTGCCTGTGCCGGACATCCCGCTCGACGCCGACGACGACGCCACCATCTTCTACACCTCGGGCACCACCGGCAAGCCCAAGGGCGCGCTTGGCACCCACCGCAATGCCACCAACGTAGCGGTAGCCGCCGCGTTCAGCCCGATGCGCAATTGCCTGCGCCGCGGCGAAGCCATCCCGGCCCCTGACCCTGCCGCGCCGCAGAAAGGCATGCTGCTGTCGGTGCCCTTCTTCCACGTCACCGGCTGCATGGCGGTGCTCAACGGCGCGCTGGCCAGCGGCACCAAGATCGTCCTGATGCGCCGCTGGGACGTGGTGCGTGCCATGGGACTGATCGAACGCGAGCGCTGCACGGCGGCTGGCGGTGTCCCCACCATCGCGTGGCAGATCATCGAGCATCCGGAGCGCGAGCGCTTCGACCTTTCATCGCTGGAAAACGTCAATTACGGCGGCGCACCCGCGTCGGCCGAACTGGTGCGCCGCATCACCGAGGTGTTCCCGCACTCGGCGCCCGGCATCGGCTGGGGCATGACCGAGACCTCGGCCACCTTCACCAGCCACAGCGCCGAGGAATATGTGGCGCGCCCGGAAAGCGGCGGGCCGGCACTGCCCATTGGCGAGATGAAGGTGGTGGATGGACGCGGCCGCAGCTTGCCCACCGGCGAAACCGGCGAACTGATGGTGCGAGGCGCCAATGTGGTGCGCGGTTACTGGAACAAGCCGGAAGCCACCGCGCAGACGTTCGTCGACGGCTGGCTCAAGACCGGCGACATTGCGCGGCTGGACGAGGAAGGGTTCGTCTATATCGTCGACCGCATGAAGGACATGCTGATCCGCGGCGGCGAGAACATCTATTGCATCGAGGTCGAGAGCGCGCTGTACGATCACCCGGCGGTGATGGACGCGGCGCTGGTGGGCATCGCCCACCGCACGCTGGGCGAAGAACCGGCGGCGGTGGTCAGCCTCAAGCCGGGTGCGCAAGCGACGGAGGCCGAGTTGCAGGCGTTCGTGGGCGAGCGGCTGGCGGCCTTCAAGGTACCGGTGCGGATCGTCTTCTGCCCCGACATGCTGCCACGCAATGCCAATGGCAAGATCCTGAAATCGACCCTGCGCAAGATGTTCGACGCGGCGGCCTGAGGCCGGGCTTTAACCAGGCACGCATAGCAACCCGGCCGCCGTGAAAGGGGCACGGCGGCCGGGCTTGCCGGTGCCACGCCGGTCCGACGGGAATAACAAGGGAACACCTATCCGATGCAGACAAGCCATTCATCCAGGCATTTTTCGCCACTCATCAACCGGATCGCGACTTTGTCCGTCCTGGCCGGCGCGTTGATCGCAGCCGGATGCGCCAACCAGGGGCAAGGCAGTGCCGCGGCCCCGGTGCCGGAGATCCGGCCCGGGATTCTTGCCGGCTACCTGCCGGCGCAGGCACGGCCCGACAGCCTGGCACTCGTACCGCCACCGCCCGCCCCCGGCTCAGCCGCCCAGGCGCTGGACGACGAGATCGCACGTGCCAACCTGCCCCTGCGCGGCACGGCGCGCTGGCGGCTGGCGGCCCAGGACGCCAACCTGAAATTCCCGCAGGCCGCCGATGTCTTCTCCTGCGCCCTGGACGCACCAGTATCGCAGGAGCAGACGCCCAGGCTCTACCTGCTGTTGCGCCGGACCCTGGCCGATGCGGGATTATCCACCTACGGCGTAAAAGATAAATATGCGCGCGCGCGGCCATTCATGGTGAACCATCAGCCGACTTGCACGCCCGCCGAAGAGCCCATGCTTTCCAAGGATGGCTCCTACCCGTCGGGGCATAACGCCGTTGGCTGGGCATGGGCACTGATCCTGGCGGAAATCGCGCCCCAACAGTCCAATGCGATCCTGGCGCGCGGGCTGGCCTATGGGCAGAGCCGGCTGGTCTGCAATGTGCATTGGCAAAGCGATGCGATGCAGGGCCGCATCATGGGCGCAGCCACCGTGGCGCGGCTGCATGCCGACCCCGCTTTCCGTGCGGATCTGGCCGCAGCCAGCTCGGAGCTTGCCGACGTCCGCGCCAAGGGCCTGAAGCCCGCCGGCGACTGCCAGGCCGAAAGCGAGGCGCTGGCGCCGCTTGCCAACTAGCAAGGCGCTTGGGCGATGTTCAGCCGCGGCCGACGAAGGGCATCTTGGTGGCCATCACGGTCATGAACTGCACATTCGCATCGAGCGGCAGGTTGGCCATATGGACCACCGAACTGGCTACGTGCGCCACGTCCATCAGCGGCTCGGGCGCGATCTCGCCATTGGCCTGGGGCACGCCGCGCGCCATGCGCGAAGCCATGTCGGTGGCGGCGTTGCCGATGTCGATCTGCCCGCAGGCGATATCGAAGGCGCGGCCATCCAGCGAAAGGCTCTTGGTCAGCCCGGTGATGGCGTGCTTGGTGGCCGTGTACGGGACCGTATTGGGGCGCGGCGCGTGCGCCGAGATGGAGCCGTTGTTGATAATGCGGCCGCCGCGCGGGCTCTGCGACTTCATCAGCGCGAAGGCGGCGCGCGAGCAAAGGAATACGCCGGTCAGGTTGGTGTCCAGCACCGCCTTCCATTGCTCCACCGACAGCTCGTCGATCGAGACCGCCGGCGCATTGATGCCGGCATTGTTGAACAGCACGTCGAGCCGGCCGAACTGTTCGCGGACCTGCGCGAACAGTTGATCCACCGAAGCCGGATCGCTGACATCGCACTGCACCGCCAGCGCCGTATGGCCATCGGCCCGGGCTTGCGCGGCCAGCGCCTGAAGCGGCTCGGCGGTACGTCCGGCGAACACCACCCGGTAGCCCGCCACCAGCAGCGCCTGCGCCACCGCCTTGCCGATGCCGCGGGCGGCGCCCGTGACCAGCGCTACCTTGCCTTGCTGACTCATGCTGTCTTCTCCGGATGGGATTCTTGGTTGCCGGCTATTTGACCGGAATCGGCGTTTCCGCCGCCACCGGCACCGCGGTCACGCTGTTCTGGGGGCTGCCGGAAACGATGCGGTCCGAGTAGGTCAGGTAGACCAGGGTATTGCGCTTGCGGTCGACCGTGCGCACCACGTGCAAGGTCTTGAACAGGATCGACATGCGTTCGGAAAATACATTGTCCTGCTGGCGCAGCGGGCCCTTGAACGTGATCGGCTCGACCTGGCGGCAGGCGATCGAGCTTTCGGGCGGATCTTCGGCCATGCCCAGCGATCCCTTGATGCCGCCGGTGCGGGCACGCGAGACATAGCACGTCACGCCCTGCACCATCGGATCGTCATAAGCCTCGATCACCACCTTGTCGGAGCCGGTCATGCGGAAATTGGTGCTCACGCTGCCGATCTCCTCGGCATGCGCGGCCGGCGCCAGCAGCGCCAGCGCCGCTAGCAGGCGCATCAGGCTGGTATGCATGCGTGCCCCTTCCACCTCAGGACACCTTGCCCGTGATTTCGTCGTGCCGTTTTTCCATTTCCTGGCGAAGCTGGCGGCGCAGCTGGGCCGCTGCAAAGCGCTGGCGCTCGACTTCGTCGCGCGGCACCAGTGCCGGCACCTCGGCCGGGGCGCCATTGTCGTCCACCGCCACCATGGTGAAATAGCAGCTATTGGTATGGCGCACCAGCTTGCTGCGAATGTTCTCGGTGATGACCTTGATGCCGATCTCCATGGAGCTGCGCCCGGTGAAATTGACTGCTGCAAGGAAGGTCACCAGTTCCCCCACGTGGATGGGCTGGCGAAATACGACCTGATCGACCGACAAGGTCACGACATAGCGCCCCGCGTAGCGGCTGGCACAGGCATAAGCCACCATGTCGAGATACTTGAGGATGGTGCCGCCGTGCACATTGCCGGAGAAATTGGCCATGTCCGGCGTCATCAGCACGGTCATGGAAAGCTGGTGGGACAGGTCGTTCATGATGAAATCCGGAATCTGGGAGCGGCCGGGCGGACCCGCGAAGCGGGTCGAAAGGCTGGTGCCGACGATCGGCAGTTTAACCCGGAACGGGCCCCTTGCCTTGTCGCGGAGCACGTCCCGGCGCACCCCGGCGCCAACAAAAAAGCGGCCTTTCGGGCCGCCTTCTTATCAGCGCTCAAGGCGCGGACTGCTTACTTCTTCTTGTTCACAGCGTCCTTGAACCCTTGGCCGGCAGAGAACTTGACCGTCTTTGCGGCCGGAATCTTGATGGTCTCGCCGGTACGCGGATTGCGGCCGGTACGCGCGGCGCGCTTGCCGGAGCTGAAGCTGCCGAAACCCACCAGCGTTACCGAATCACCCTTGGCAACCGCCTTCTTGATATTCTCCAGAGCCGCATTCAGTGCGCGCTCTGCCGCTGCATTGCTCAATTCGGCATCCGCGGCGATGGCAGATACCAGTTCACCTTTATTCATGGCTGATTTCCCTTGTTGGTCGTCTTGATCGGAGTGTCTGCCACGCGGCAAATTACCGATCGGCGCAGTCTAATCCGCGCTTTACGCATTGGGCAATCCCCAGTGGCACCAATGCAACGAAAAAAGCCGCAAATCCTTGAGTCAAGCGCCTTTGCGGGGAATTTACCCCCCTTTTCCGCCCTTTCAAATGCGCCCCCTGAGGCTAGGCAGAATTCGAACGCGCGTACGGGGCGACGCGCATCCCTTGCGGCGCGATGCGGCTTTGCTTCGTCCGCTCGCTACCACTGCCGGTGCGATGCGCGGATCACAGGCGGCGGCATGCCCTGATTCCGGGCAAGATCGGTGCAATCTCCCATTATGGTGCATGGCTGTGAGAGGGCTACGCCCCAAATCAATGCGGTGCCTCATTTTGGCGCAGGATTTTGCCTGTCCCCATGGGGACTGCAAGGCGATCGCCCTCGCTGCTATCACCGGGGCAGCCCCCGCAGGCGCGACAATCCGGTGCAAAAGCACCCAACACGGTGCAGATTCCCCGCCAAGATGCCCCACACTGGAATGCTTTTTGCATACCAGTGCTCCCATTTTGAGCATGAGGAATGTATGGACAATTGGAAAAGCGGCACCGACGCCCTGTTCATCCTGCTGGGGGCGATCATGGTGCTCGCTATGCACGCGGGCTTTGCCTTTCTTGAGTTAGGCACGGTGCGCAAGAAGAACCAGGTCAACGCCCTGGTCAAGATATTGGTGGATTTCGCCATTTCCACCATCGCCTATTTCTTCATCGGCTACACCGTGGCGTATGGGGTCGAATTCTTTACCAGCGCCCATGAACTGGCGCAACGAAGCGGCTATGAACTGGTGAAGTTCTTTTTCCTGGCAACCTTTGCGGCGGCCATTCCCGCCATCATTTCCGGCGGGATTGCCGAGCGCTCGCGTTTCAATCCGCAACTGGTGGCAACCTTCGTCCTGGTTGGCCTGGTGTATCCCTTCTTCGAAGGCATCGCCTGGAACAACCGGTTCGGCGTGCAAGACTGGATCACCTCCGTCGCGGGCGTGCCCTTCCACGACTTCGCCGGCTCCGTCGTGGTTCACGCCATGGGCGGCTGGATCGCGCTGCCGGCAATCCTGCTGCTGGGCGCGCGCCGCGGACGCTACCAGAAGGACGGCCGCATCAGCGCCCACCCGCCCTCCAACATCCCCTTCCTGGCCTTGGGCGCCTGGGTGCTGGCGGTGGGGTGGTTCGGCTTCAATGTCATGAGCGCGCAGACCGTCGACAAGATCAGCGGGCTGGTCGCCATCAATTCGCTGATGGCCATGGCGGGCGGCACCCTGGCCGCCTGGGCGGCGGGCCGCAACGACCCCGGCTTTGCCTATAACGGCCCGCTTGCCGGTCTCGTGGCGGTCTGCGCGGGCTCGGACCTGATGCATCCGCTGGGTGCGCTGGTGACCGGGGCCATCGCCGGCGCGCTGTTTGTTTACCTGTTTACGCTGGCCCAGAACAAATGGCATATCGACGACGTGCTGGGCGTCTGGCCGTTGCATGGGCTGTGCGGCGCCTGGGGCGGCATTGCCGCCGGCATCTTTGGCAGCCAGACGCTGGGCGGCATCGGCGGCGTCTCCCTGGGCGCGCAGACGATCGGCACGCTGCTTGGCATCGTCATCGCCCTGGTGGGCGGCACCGTGGTCTACGGCACATTGAAGAAGCTGGTCGGCATCCGGCTCGATGCCGAATCGGAATACAACGGCGCTGACCTGTCCTTGCATCGCATCTCCGCCACGCCGGAGCGCGAAACCAACTGGTAAGCCGCAGCGCGCAGGGGGCTTGCCCCGCCCCCGCTATCCGCTGCTGCGGATCCCCGGCCGTTGGCGGCCAGTGGCCCGCCGCGCCCGTGGCGGCCATTTTGTGCTTGAACTTCCGCACGCGGCGTAGCAATAATGCGTTGCCGGCACTCGCGTCTTGCCCCCGATGCGCCCGGGAATCCGCTGCATGATGTTCGTTGCCCGTGTACCTGCCGAGCCAGCAAGGGAGAACCGCGATGGATGCCACAACGCTGCAGAAGCTTCAGGACGTAGTGATTGCCTATGCGACCGAATTCGGGATCAAGATACTTGCTGCCCTCGCCTTCTGGGTGATCGGCCGGTCGCTGATTCACTTCGTGGTGCGGCTGGTGCAGGGGGCGCTGGCCAAGCAGAAGGTCGATCCGACCTTGCTGCGTTACGTCGGGTCCATCGTCACGGTCACGCTCAATGTCGTGCTGGTGATCGGCATCCTGGGCTATTTCGGCATCCAGACCACCACCTTCGCCGCGCTGATCGCCGCGGCCGGCGTTGCCATCGGCATGGCCTGGTCGGGCTTGATGTCCAACTTTGCCGCGGGGGCTTTCCTCGTGGTGCTGAGGCCATTCAAGGTCGGGGACTTCGTCACGGTGGGTGGAATCACCGGCACGGTCAAGGAGATCGGCTTGTTCTGCACCACGCTGGATACGCCCGACAATGTCCTGACCGTGATAGGCAACAACAAGATTTTCGCGGACACCATCCAGAACTTCAGCGCCAACGCCTACCGCCGCGTTGAACTCAAGGCGCAACTGGCCGGCAGTACCGACCACGCCGCCGCCGCGGCGCTGCTCAAGGAACGCATGGCCGCGCTGCCCAACGTGCTGACCGAACCGCCGCCGGACGTGGAGATTCTCGAATTCAACCTGGTCGGCCCCGTCCTCGCCGTGCGTCCATACTGCCATACCGATCATTACTGGCAGGTGTATTTCGACACCAACCGCGTGATCCGCGAGAGCTTCGGCGAGGCCGGATTCTCCGCGCCGATGCCAGCCCAGCTGGTGGTGCTGCAAAACAGCACGGCCACGTAACCGTGCCGCGAAAGGAGGAGCCGGAAGCGCGGAACCAGGCCGCCCCGCTACGCTACGGCGGCAGCAGTCAGCCGGCGCCGTGCGCCGGTTTGCCTGAACGGCCGAAGACGCGCATCAGCACCGCACCGGTACCGCAAATACCCATGACTACCGCCAGCGGCAATGCACTGCCGTCGCGCCAGAAGCTGACCCCGGCGCCGGCCAGGGTGCCCAGCCCGAATTGCAGCGTCCCCATCAACGCGGACGCCGTGCCGGCCCGCTGGCCCTGCTCAGCCATGGCCAGGGCCGACGCGTTCGGCAGGATGCATCCAAGGCTGGCGATAAACACAAAGAAACCGGCCAGCAACACTGGCAACGGCGCCAGTCCGGCCAGCACCGCGGCGGCCAATGCCAGGCCTGCCGCGCACGGCGCAACCAGGGCGGCGCCCAGCACCTGGTCAAGCGTGCGGTTGCGCACCAGGCGCGCGTTAAGTTGCGACATGCCAATCAAGCCCAACGCGTTGGCGCCGAATATGAAGCCGTAATAAGAGGGATCGATGCCATGCAACTCGATCAGCACGAACGGCGACCCCGCAATATAGGCGAACATCCCCGCTTGCGCACAGCCGGCAGACAGCGAATAGCCGACGAAGCCCCGGTCTCGCAGCAGCTCGCCGTAGTTGGCGAGTACGCGGCCAAGGCGCAGTGGCATGGCATTGACGGTGTCGAGCGATTCTTCCATGTACCGGTGGACCACCCACAGGATCAACAGGCTGCTGGCGCAAAGCAGCCAGAAGATGGCGCGCCAGCCGAAGGCCGCGAGCACGGCCCCGCCAATGATGGGTGCCAGGATCGGTGCCAGGCCCATCACCAGCATCAGCGAGGAGAAGGCGCGCGCGGATTCGTGCGCCTCCAGCCGGTCGCGGATCACGGCACGGGCCATTACCATGCCCGCACAGCCGCCCAGGGCCTGCAAGAAGCGCCACAGCATCAGCGCCTCGACGTCGCGCGCGAGCGCGCATCCGGCCGCTGCGAGCGCATAGGACAGCAGGCCAATGTACAGCGGTGGCTTGCGGCCAAAGCGGTCGCTGATCGGGCCATAGAAGGCCTGCCCCACCGCCAGTCCCACCAGGAAGGTTCCCAGCGTGAGTTGCACACGCCCGATATCGACCCCAAGATCGCCGGCCAGCGCAGGGAAGCTCGGCAGGTACATATCAATCGAAAGGGGCGCCAACGCAGTGAGCGAAGCGCATACCAGGAGCCAAAGCGGGAAACGCGCGGACTGTGGCGCGCGGGCGGAGCGAGTCATCGAAACATCCTGAGGAACAACGGGGCGGCCGGAATGGCCACCTGCGCCAATGCGTCAGCGACGCGAGCGGCGCGGGAGCGGTAAGAAGCGTAATTGTTGCATAGCGTAACAAGCCGCGCACGCGACACGCCGCGCGGCGATGATGCAGGCGCGCGTCCGCCTGGACGCGCGCAACTGTGATGATGGGCCCGACGGTGCCGGGAGATGCCGGCGGCAACGGGCCTCGCTTCGCCGCGGATCGGAGGAGTGCGTGGCTTTCAACCGCAGTAACGCCAAGGGTACAATGCCAGCCTGTCGGACGCCCCGGGCGGACGATCGCGCAGCCCGACGCACCGCGGAAGCCCGGCCACCGAAACGGCTTCCGGCAACGTTTTCCTGCATGAGAACAAGATACACGCTGCTTTCTGTCTTACTTACCCTGGCCGCCGGCGCGGCCGGTTTGCCGTGGGCGCAGCAAGCGCGCGCGGCAACGCCGCCAGTCAGGGCCGCCGCCTCCGCACCCGTCGTGGTGGACGAAGCCGATGCGCTGGCGCAAATGCTCAAGGGCGCGGCCACTGGCCAGAACACCGGCGCAGCGGGCGTACCGGAATTGCTGCGCAACACCGCGCGGCCGGACAACATACTGTCGCGGGCCTGCCGACAACTCAACGATGCGCTGCCCATCGAAATCGATGGCGAGACGCGCCTGCGCCGCTGCCAGTCGGTACCGGGCAAACACATCCTGTTCCAGCTTGAGCTGACCAAGTATCGAGGCCCCATGCTGGACCTCGCCAGCTTCGAGCTCAGCTATGCCGCGCCCCTGCAGCGCAATATCTGCGCCAACCGGGATGTGGAAATCCTGACCAAGCTGGGCATCAGCATGATGTTCCGCTATATGACGCGCAACGAGCGGGGCGAGCGCCGCGTGGGCGACGTCTACATCAACGCGCCCATCTGCTCTTCGGCGCTGCGTTAAACCGTCTGATTTCCTTGCCGCGACACCCTGGCGTGCCGGGGCCGGCGGGCGCCCGTTGCAGGCACCCGTTCCCCTCGCAAGACTCAGGCAAGCCGCGGCCGCAGCGGCACCACATTGGCAGCGCGCCGGGGCAACACACGGGTTTCCTTCCATCCCGAATGCGCCAGCGGCGAACCCCAGACCAGTTCATGCAGACTGGCCAGCGCAAAGGGATCGCCCAGCAGCAAGTGCTTTTCGGCGGCGCTGAGCCCGCCTGGCCCGGCGGTGAGAGCCTGGTGCACCAGCGCGGCATGTTCCTGTTGCGTGGCCTGCGGCTGTACCACGCGGGGCGAGCCGGTGGCGCACATCAGTGCATTGGTCACGGGATCGACCACGGCATCGATAAATGCCGGCGGTTCGCCCGCGGCCTCGACGTGCTTCTGCATGGCGGCCATTTCGCGGGGCGGCGTGGCCTCCTCCGGCGTCACGAACAGCCTGGCGCGGCGCAGCGCACGGCCAAACGAAACCCGCGACAGCCACACCGAGAGCGGAATCGAGAAGGCCAGCGAGCCGACGATCGGCAGCAGCCACCAGACAAAGTTTGGATCCAGCCACAGCACCAGTCCGCCCCATGCAAGCCCTAGCAAGGTGTGCATGCCATGACGGCGAAATGCTTCGCCCCAGGTCGTCTCCGCATCCTCGCGCGGAGGCGATTTCCAGGTAATCCCCCAACCGCTGTATGCCGCCGCCACGAACTTGGTGTGGAACAGCATCCGGACGGGCGCCAGCAAGGCAGACATCACCACCTCGACCAGCATCGAAGCGACCAGACGCAGCGGCCCGCCATAGTTGCGCGAGTCTTTCATCAGCAGCAGCACGCTGGCGACCTTGGGCAGGAACAGCAGCGTGGCGGTAGCCGAGAACAGGGCCAGCGCCTTCTCCGGGTGCCACTCGGGCCAGGTCGGGAACAACTGGTAAGGCTGCGTGAAATACTCCGGCGGCACCAGTGCGTGCTTGGCCAGCATGATGGTGGACAGCACCAGGAACAGGAACCACAACGGCGCCGACAGATAAGCCATCACGCCAGTGAGGAACACGGCGCGGTGCACCGCGTGGAAGCCCTGCTTCATCCACAAGCGGAAGTTCATCAGGTTGCCCTGGCACCAGCGGCGATCGCGCTTGACCTCGTCAAGCAGGTTCGGCGGCAGTTCCTCGTAGGAGCCCTCGAGATCATAGGCAATCCACACGCCCCACCCGGCCCTGCGCATCAGGGCGGCCTCGACGAAATCGTGCGACAGGATTTCCCCCGCCAGCGGGCCCTTGCCGGGCAAGGGCGCCAGCGCGCAGTGCTCCATGAAGGGCAGGATGCGAATGATGGCGTTGTGGCCCCAGTAGTGCGATTCGCCAAGCTGCCAATAGTGCAGTCCTGCGGTGAACAGCGGACCGTACACGCGCGTGGAGAACTGCTGCACCCGCGCATACATGGTCTCGCGCCCCACTGCCAGCGGTGCGGTCTGGATGATGCCGGCGCCGGGGTTGCCTTCCATCAGCTTGACCAGCGTGGTCAGGCATTCGCCGCTCATCACGCTATCGGCGTCAAGCACCACCATATAGCGGTATGCACTGCCCCAGCGGCGGCAGAAGTCGGCCACGTTTCCGGTCTTGCGCTTGACGCGGTGACGGCGCCAGCGATAGAAGATTCGGCCAAAACCATTGACCGCGCGGCAGGTTTCCATCCACGCATCGGTCTCGGCGGTACGCAGGTCCGGGTCGCCGCTGTCGGACAGCACGAAGAAATCGAAGCGCGCCAGTTCGCCGGTGCGTTCCATCGACTCATAGGTCGCGCGCAGCCCGGCGAAGACCCGGTTCACGTCCTCGTTGCAGATCGGCATGATGACTGCCGTGCGCGCCTCCTCCGCGATGGGTCCGTCCACCGCTGCCGAACGCGAAATCAGGTGGCGGTCGCCGCCTTTGGCCAGCACAAGGAAACCCATCATCGCGGTCCAGAAACCCGCGGACACCCACGAGAACAGGATAGCGAAGAGCGCCAGTATGGCGATCTCAAGCGGGTCGGTGCCGTGATAAGGCAGCACCTTTGTCATGAAGTAGGTGGCCAGTGCGGTCTGCCCGGCCACGAGGCCAAGCAGCACCCAGCGGCGGTGCGCGCCCGCGGGATGCCACTTGCCCTCGGCGTCGGGACCATCGTGCAAGGTGTCCCAGGTTTCGGGCACGGGTGGGCGGCCAAGCACGCGCCGGCCCAGGTTGCGAAGGAAACCGGTGACGATGTGCGGGGGCCAGGCTCGCGGCACCATCGAGGCGCGCTCGGGGGCCGGGCCGGTGTCGATATGCACGGTGCCATCGGCGCGGCGTTGCACCAGGGGCTCGCCCGCCGCTTGCGGGGCGCCGTACGCGAAATTGAGGCGACGCCCTACCGAACCGTAGGCAGCGCCCGCCGGCGACTGGCCAGCGTCTTTAGCCGCGAGTTTTTGCTGCAGCAAATGAATGGCCGATTCGGGGTCCGCATCATCGCCGCAGGCGACATTGTTGAGAAGCTCGCGACGCAGGTCTGGGGAGACCGGCACGCGATCGAGATAGCGCTCGCATGCCGCCGGGGCCGCGCGCTGCTTTAGCCTGGGGGTAAGATGTAGCTCCACGTCTCGGATAGGGTTGTATTGCCGTTGCGAAGATAGCCGCGCAATTCGACCGGTTTGTTTTCGTCCTTGCGGCGCACGACCATCGTCATGCGCCAGCCGCCGGTTGCTTCATTGCGCTGCGTCGAAGTGTTCAGCAGCTCCCCGTTGCTGTCGGCCGAGATCACCGGATCGATCCGGGTATCCGCAGCCAGTTTCTTGAAGACTGGGCCTTCAAAATCCACCACCAGCGAAAAACTGGTGTCGTCCTGCTTGCGGCTCAGCCCCTGGCCACGCCGCGTTTGTGTCACCCACGACAGTGGCGGCTGTTTTTCGCCGTCCTTCTGCCACAGCAGGCGATATTCGAAATCGAAAGCTTGTTTGGGCTTGGGTGGGTTGTCGGGCACCCAGTACGCCACGATGTTGTCGTTGGTCTCGTCCGGAGTCGGGATCTGCACCAGCTCGACCCGGCCCGAACCCCAGTTGCCCTTGGGCTCCACCCAGGCGCTCGGGCGGCGCTCGTACCACGCGCCGATTTCCTGGTAATTGCCGAAATTGCGGTCGCGCTGCATCAGGCCGAAGCCCTGCGGATTGGTCGCCGCGAACGAGGTCACCAGCAGGCGCTTGGGGTTGCTCAGCGGCCGCCACAGCCATTCGCCTGTGCCGAGCTGCACTGAAAGACCGTCGGAGTCATGCACCTCGGGCCGGTAGTCCGGCACCGCCGAAGGCTGGTTCTCGCCAAACAGGTACATGCTGGTCAGCGGCGCCAGGCCAAGCTTGGTGACGTTCTCGCGCATGAACAGGCGCGACTTCACCTCCATGGCGGTTTCCGCGCCCGGCCGTATCACGATGCGATAAGCCCCGCTCATGCGGCGCGAATCCATCAGGGCATAGATGGTCAGTTGCTTGTCCGCCGGTGAAGGCCGCTCGATCCAGTATTCGACGAAACGCGGGAACTCCTCGCCCGAATTGAGCGCGGTATCCACCGCCAGGCCACGCGCCGACAGGCCATACCATTGGTCCTTGCCGAGCGCACGGAAGTAACTGGCGCCCAGGAAGGACACGACTTCGTCCTTGCTCTTGGCGTTGTTGAGGGGATAGAGCACCCGGAAGCCGGCGAAGCCCAGCGGCTTGAGCTTGGCGGCATCGACCTTGTGCGGGCCATAGTTGAAGGCGGCCGGATCGAAGCGAATCTCGCGCGCGCTGCCGCTCACCACTTCGTTGATGCGCACGGGCTGGTCGAACACCATGCCCTCATGGAAAAACGAAAGCTCGAACGGAAGCTTGGCATTGCGCCACTGGAATCGCTCGGGCTTGTACTCGATCTCGCGATATCGCTCGTAGGACAGTTCGCGAAGTTCGCGAGGCAGGTTCTGCACAGGCGCCTTGTAAGGCGTTCCGGCCAGCTGGCGCGCGCGCGCCGCCACGGTATCGAAGTCGAACGCGTGCGCGGCCATCGCGCACACCGCCAGCATGCCGCCGCACAACCACCTGCCCAGGCGCGTGGCGGCCGCATTGGCGCGTGCCGCTGTATGGGGGGGGCCATGTTGGATGGTCGGCAGGGTAACGGTTTCGGACATGGATGCCAGTGACAGGCAGAGTTGGAAAATCGGGGTCGATCAGTCACCGCAGCAAAAGGCGGGCCACCATGCGGCCGGGATGACAAAAGCAACGGCGGGAAGCTGGCCGCGAAGATACCGGGAAGCACTGATAAGGATCTTGCGGCGCATTGTTTTCACTTGATCAAGCGTGTATCGGGCTTGTTGCAATGCGCAAAAGAACCTTAACAATTCGAGCCTGGGAAGTCACGTTTCGATCACGCAACGTTTGCAACAAATTGAAACCCCGGTCGCCCGGACGCCGCTTTCGGCGCGGATCCCGTGCCGGGGCATCACATGGACAACATCGCGGGATCAGCGCGCGGTGCCGCACAGGGCACGTTGTGTACGCAGCCATTTCTACAGCCCCTTCCCTGGCGCCGCCGCCAGGTCTGATAGCCGGGGCGAGCATCTCGCCGCCGTCTCGCATGCCGTTGCACCCCACTTCGCTACTTGAGGCCGACGTCCGAATCTGCAACGCTAGGACATGGATTGGACGCCGTCAATGCGGGCGGCGTGGACCCGTACGGCACTGGAACGGCGCATGGCGCACCTGCGAAATCGTGCACTGCACCCGGATCAAGCCTGCGCACGTCTGACAGACGCGCGGGAAAGTCGGACCAGCTGTCAGCTGGCGTTGCGCAAGGCGGCGCGGGATCGACATTGCGACGGCAAGCCGATGCGAATGCAACCGGGCAAAAAAAGAGAGGCCGCAGCCTCTCGATCAGGTTTCGCCTCGATGCCAGTCCCCCCGGAATGGCGCATGGCGCCGCTGGACATCGGTACCCGGGCACGCCGCACCGCGTGATACAACGCGCGGTACGGCGGACGCGGGCGGCGTGGCGAACTAACCCGGCCAGCGTATGCGCGCGGTGGCGCAATGACGCAAGGGCTGCCTGTCGCCTTTCGCTATCGGCGCTCAGGCGCCTTTATTCATCATCTTGTCGTTATCGGAGGGCGCGTGGTTCTTTTTCGTCTTGGCGGGCTTTGTCGCCTTGCTCGAGCTTGCCGCGGCAGGCTTATCGCCGGCGGCGGGAGCCGACGCCTGGGCATATGCACCCGCGCCAAACATGGCCAGCGACAACATCACGATCCACTTCTTCATATCAGCCTCCTGGTCAGTTGTGGGAAGAAGCCTGGCCGTGGCCCTTGGCGGCCACAGGCACCTACGCTTCATCACCACCAACAACGGCACAAGGTCGGGATGGGTTGACGCATCAGCACGCCTATCGACACTGCGGCGCAGCATTGGCTGCATCCAGGTGCGCCGGCAAAGGCCTCAATGGCACAACCGGCCCAGCAGTTCGCCGGCGATGGTGCCGGCGTTGGCCGGCTGCGGCATGCCGGCTTGCGGCGCGCTGATGGTGTAGAGCGATTCGCCGCGCGCGTAGCGTTTGGCGTAGAGCGTCTGCTCGACCACCGCGTACATGGACGTGGCGCAGTTGAAGACCATGCGCCTGAGCGAGGAGCGGATCGGTTCGCCGCTGGCGGTGCGAATCACGCCGGCCGGCGCGTTACGCATGACGGCCACGCCGACCTCGGGCCCCCGGCGGCGCACCGAACTCTTGTCAAAGTAGGAGACCACCCCGTTTGCGCCCATCAGGGGCAGCCAGCGCTGCGGGTCGGGCGCCGAAGGATCCGGCGCGGCCACCATCGCGCAACCCTCGCGCGGCGTGGAACGGAACACCGTACCCCCATTGGGAGCCTGGCACTCATATAAACCCGCGGCGGCGGGGCGAACCGTTGCGGTAACCGGTTCGGCATACGCGGCAAGACAAATGCTACTGCCGATCAGCACGGCGGCAGCATGGAATAAGGCGCGCAAGGACATGGACGGACCCTCGTGTAGACCAAAAAAAACAGCCCGCATTGTCGCATACCGTGCCACGGCCGCCTTCCGGCAGGCAGCTAGCCCAATGGAAATAGACCATAGTCACAGACTCGTCACAGACTAGTCACAGACTTCCATCCCGTTCATGACCCTATGCCATGCGCTACCTCATGCGCTGCCAACAGCCACGCCCCGGTGGGCACTGGAGGGCGGGCTTTCGGACGTCCGCTTTGACAGCGCCTCCAGCGCGGCGCGCGAGGCATCGTCGGCCGGGAAAAAGCACTCGATGCGCATTTCCTGCAGCGTGACATCCTGCGGGATGCCCAGCGTGGTCAGCGTCGAGAACAGCGAGGCGCGGAAACCTTCGGCCGCCAGCGCCACCGGCAACATCGGCGGTGGCGTGCGTTCCGCGGCTTCGTCGTCGAACAGCGGGACGCCGGCCGGGCCGACCATGTCGGGATGCCATCCGGCAATCCGGTTGAAGATCTCGCGCGCGGTCTGGTCCTGCGCCTGCGTTTGCAATTCCTGCCAGACGCGCCGCAACAGGTAACGCCCCACCTGCCGCGCGTTTTCGATGACCGGCCACAGGCCATCCGGATTGAAGACGGTGAGCATCAGGTTGATGCGCCCGCTGTTCTCCTCCAGCACGGATGGCGCGCGGTCGCCCAGCAGTACCCCGATCATGCGGCGGTATGCCTGGTTGGCATCGAGCATGTTCCAGAAGCGATCGAGCACCACCGCCGGATACGGCTCTTGCTTGGACAGGATCAGCGCGACTGCCTGTTGCACCATTTGCAGCGCGGGCGCGGCCAGCCCGTGCTCGCTGTAGGCCGGCGCAAACCCGCCGGCCAGCAGCAGGCGGTTGCGCTGCCGCAGCGGCACGCCGAGCCGGTCGGCCAGCGCCAGCACCATCTCGCGGCTGGGCCGGGCGCGGCCGGATTCAAGGAAACTGATATGCCGCTGGGAGACCCCTGCCGCCAGTGACAACGCGAGCTGGCTGTAGCCGCGTTTGCCGCGCCAGTAGCGCAGCAGGCCGGGGAAGTCGAGTGCGGTTTCGGAGCTGGGGGTCAGGGTGTCCATGGCCGTATTACAGCATGGCGATGGCCACCTGGCGATTACCCCGAAGGTAATCAAACGTTCAACGCCCCGCGTCGGGCGACTCCGGTGAGCGTGCGTCCTCGGCGGCATCTGGCAAGTAGATCCTCGCCAGCCCTTTGGTAATGGCTTCGACGATCTGTTCGCGCCGCAACGCGATATGCGCGCTGAGATAGCGCTCGCCCTCCTCCCAGTTCTGGTCCGCCAGGGCGCGCACGATCTCGGCATGTTCGCGCTGGGTGGAGTCGCGGCCGATGTTCTCCATGTCGATCCACCGGATGAAGCGGATGCGCTCGTTGAGGCTGGCGAGCATGCGCCTGAGCTCGGCGTTGCCGGCCATGGCGGCAATGCGCATGTGAAAACCCTCGTCGAGCTCGACCAGTTCGCGCACCGGCGTATCCGGCGGGACCGATTTGCTCCGATCGAGATAGGCGCCGATCTCCGCGATAGCGGCCGGCGTGGCACGCGCGAACGCCAGGCGCAGGCACTCCCGCTCCACCGCGACACGGGCCTCGTACAGATCCAGCATTTCCTGGATTTCGAGCGGGCGGCGCATATAGCCGCGGCTCGATTCCACCAGGAAACCATCCGTGGCCAGCCGGGTAAGCGCTTCGCGCACCGGTGTACGGCTCACGCCCAGCCGCTCGGCCAGTTCAATCTCGTTGAGGCGCTCGCCAGGCCTGAGTTCATACGAAATCGCCATCTCCCGAAGCGTGGTGAACACGTCGGAACCGCGTCTTCGCCTGACGGTAGAAATAGGCGTCTTCATGCTGTTGTCTGCTTCGCTTCAAAAGGATGGGCGCTGGATCATACCGCGTGCCCGTGGCACGTCCGGCCCGGCGCTGCAATTTTAAGTATACTTAACTGTATCCTAATGTGTATCCTTTGCGCATGCCTGCTCGACTGCAACGAAGACAGGCATGCGCCCGGCCCGCAACCAGGGCGGCGCGCGGCCCCTGGATTTGGAGATTCCCCAGATGACTAAGATGAATGGCGCCGAAGCCATGGTGCGGATGCTTCAACTCAACGGCGTGAAGCACGTCTTCGGCCTGTGCGGCGACACCAGCCTGCCCTTTTACGATGCCCTGGCGCGCCTGGACCACGGCATTGACCACATCCTGACCCGGGACGAGCGCAGTGCCGCCTATATGGCCGACGCCTATGCGCGCGTCACCGGCAAGGTGGGCGTCTGCGAAGGCCCGAGCGGTGGCGGGGCTACTTACCTGTTACCAGGGCTGGTCGAGGCCAATGAATCTTCCGTGGCCGTGTTGGGCATCACGTCGGACGTTTCGGTGGGTTCGCGCGGCAAATACCCGCTGACCGAGCTGGACCAGGAGGCACTCTACCGGCCATTGACCAAGTGGAATACCACGGTCGACCGTGCCGACCAGATTCCCGATGCGGTACGCGGCGCGTTCCGCGCCATGACCACGGGCAAGCCGGGTTCAGCCCATATCTGCCTGCCGTACGATGTGCAGAAGCACGAGGTCGATGCCGCCGACGTCTGGGCCCAGCAGGGGCACGACCGTTTCCCCGCCATGCGCTACGCCCCGGATCCCGCGGAAATCGAGCGCGCGGCGCAAAAGCTGGTGGCAGCGCGCGCGCCGGTCATCATTTGCGGCGGCGGCGTGGTGATTTCCGGCGCCTGCGGCGAACTCGACGCGCTGGCCGTCATGCTGTCCGCGCCGGTCTGCACCACGGTCAGCGGCCAGGGTAGCCTGGCCGACACCCACCCGCTCAATGCCGGCGTGGTGGGCGCCAACGGCGGCATCATGGCAACCCGCGAGATTGTCGCCCAGGCCGATCTGGTGCTGTTCATCGGGTGCCGGGCCGGTTCGACTACCACCGAGCACTGGCGCTTTCCCGCCCGCAGCGTGCCGATCCTGCATATCGATGCCGACCCGATGGTGATCGCGGCCAATTACCGGACCGAGGTCGGCATGGTGGGCGACGCGCTGCTGGCCTTGCGCGCGCTGAACGCTGCCGTGCGAGACCGCCTTGCGCATCGCCCGGCGGACGCCGCCGACGGCGTGGCGCTGGCTGGCGCGGCGCGTGCCGCCAAGCTGACCGCGTTCGCCCCCCTGGCTGCATCGCACGATACGCCGATCAAGCCCGAGCGCGTGGTCGATGCACTCAACCGCCTCCTGCCCGACGATGCCATCGTGGTCGCCGACCCCGGCACGCCTTGCCCGTACTTCTCGGCCTACTACAATGCCAGCCGGCCCGGCCGCCACTTCATCACAAACCGGGCGCATGGCGCGCTGGGCTTCTCCATGTCGGCGGGCATCGGCGCCATCGTCGGCCGCCCCGGCGCCACGGTCGTCTCGGTGATGGGCGATGGCAGCTTCGGCTTCACCTGCGGCGAGATGGAAACCCTGGTGCGGCGCAAGATCCCGCTGAAGATGATCGTGTTCTCGAACTCGGTCTACGGCTGGATCAAGGCCAGCCAGAAAGCCGGCTACGACAAACGCTATTTCTCGGTGGACTTCAACCGCACCGACCACGCCCGGGTGGCCGAAGCCTTTGGCGTGAAGGCCTGGCGGGTGGAAGATCCCGCGCTGCTGGATGCCGCCATCCGGGCTGCGCTGGAGCATGATGGTCCGGCGCTGATCGATGTGATTTCACAGGAGTTGCAGGACACCGCCGCGCCGGTGAGCCAGTGGATGGGCTGAGCTACAGGGCCGGCAAGCGCGGCCGCCGGCCAGGAAAGACCGCGCACAAGAAGTCACGGACGCCATGAGACGCCAACAGACCAAGGAAGAGGTATTCATGCTTTGCCTACGTGTAGCATCCGTCAACCGACGCGCGCTGGTTGCCGGCGTCGCGCTCCTGGCCTGCCTGCTGCCGCTGGCCATGCGGCCCGCGCTGGCGGACAGCGCAACACCGCTAAAACTGGTCGTGACCTTCCCGCCCGGCGGCAGCACCGACATCGCCGCGCGGATCATCCAGCCCAAGCTGGCCGAGGCGGCCGGCAGGCCGGTGGTGATCGAGAACCGCCCTGGCGCCGCCAGCCAGCTCGCCACCCAGTACGTGGCCCGCTCCGCCCCGGACGGCAACACCGTGCTGGTGAGCTTCGACACCCACGCCATCAATCCGATCGCCAAGTCCAAGCTGCCCTATGACACCTTCAAGGACTTCGCCGGCGTGACCCTGGCGGTACGGTTCCCGCTGGTCATCGGCGCCTCGCCCACCGTGCCCGGCAAAGACCTGCGGACCTTCCTGGACGCCGCCCGCCAGGCGCCGAACAAATACAGCTACGCCTCCACCGGGCTTGGCTCGATGAATCACCTGGTCGCCGAGGACCTGAAACGCCAGGCCGGTGTCGAGTTGCTGCATGTTCCCTATGCCGGCGGCGGGCCCGCCGTGCAGGCCGTGCTCGGCAATGTGTCAAGCCTGACGCTGCTGAGCTACGCGGCGCTCAAGGGCCAGATTGCCGCAGGCAAGATCAAGCCGCTGGCCGTCACCGGCAGCCAGCGGCTGCCGGACCTGCCCGATGTTCCGACCGTGGCGGAATCCGGCTTTCCCGGCTTCGAGGCCTATTCCTGGATCGGCATCTTCGCCCCGGCCGGCACCCCGCCGGCGACGGTGCGCAAGCTCACCGAAGCGTTCCAGGCCGCGCTGGCGGACCCCGAAACGCACCGCAAGCTGACCCAGGCGGGTTTCGAGGTCATGGCCAGCGACGGCCCGGCGCTGGACCGCTACGCCCGCGACCAGTACGAACGCTGGAACACCTTCGTCAAGAAAGCCAGCCTGAAACTGGAGGACTGAAAAAGCCGGGGGCGGCGCGCATCGCCGCCCTATGTCACCCTGCCGCGCGTTTCGCTCAGGGCCGCGCTCAAGCCGTATTTGCGGATCTTCTGGTACAGCGTGCTTTTCGCGATGCCAAGGCGCGACGCGGTCCTGGTCAGGTTGCCGCCGCTGTACGCCAGGGCCTTGCGGATGGATTCCGATTCGGCCATTTCCAGCGAGTACACCGTCTCGGGCGCGCTGCCGGCAAGGCCCTTGGGCAAGCCGGCGGCGCCCGGCATGCCCACCGCGCTGATTTCGAGCGGCAGCTTGTCCATGGTGATCACACCGCCTTCGGCCATCAGCAAGGAGCCCTCCAGCGCGTTGCGCAATTCGCGGATATTGCCCGGCCAGTCGTAGGCCAGCAGGCATCGGTAAGCGTCGTCGTCGAACGAGGCCACCGGCAGGCCGTAGCGCTCGCATAGCTGCCCCAGCCAGTGCGTGACCAGGGCCGGGATATCGTCCTTGCGCTCGCGCAACGGCGGTATCGCGATATTGGTCACGGCGATACGGTAGAACAGGTCCATGCGGAATTTCCCCGCGGACACATCGTCGCGCAAGTTCCGGTGGGTGGCGGCGACCAGCCGGAAGCTGACCTTGCGCGGTGTGTTTTCGCCCAGCCGGTAAATCTCCCCCTCCTCCAGCACGCGCAACAGGTGCGGCTGGATATCGAGCGGCATTTCCCCGATTTCGTCCAGAAACAGCGTTCCCCGGTTGGCGGCCTCGATCTTGCCGGGCGCGCCCGATTTGCGTGCCCCGGTGAACGCCCCCTCGGCATAGCCGAATAGCTCGCTGGCAAGCAGGTCCCGCGACAGCCCCCCGCAATTGAGCGCCACGAACGGCCCATCCGCGCAAGCGCTGGCCTGGTGAATCCCCTGCGCAAACAGTTCCTTGCCGACACCCGTCTCGCCCAGCAGCAGTACCGGCACCCTGGACGGCGCGAGGTGCTGCGCCTTCTCCACGGCGGAGCGCAAGGCAGCACCGCTGCCTACGATCCGGGAAAACGCCGGGGCCAGGCCCGGCCGGGCGGCCGGCACGCCGGCAGCACCCGTTGCAAGACGATGCGGCGCGGCAGGGATCACCACGACGAAACCCAGCATCTCACCGCTGTCGCGGATCGCTTCGAAGCGGGTCAGGCGCAGCCATTCGGGGAGTGGTCCGGAGCCCGCGCCCACCGCGCGGGCGTCCAGGCCGGGGACGGAAAACGCGCTGTTCAGCGCCGTGCGCACACCCAGCCGTGCCAATGCCGCCGGCGCCTGCGGATTGGCCTTGACCAGGCGCCCGCCCGCATCGAGGACGAGCACGCCATCGCTGCGCACCGAGGCAAAATGGCTCATGCAGCGATCCAGCAGGCGCAGGCGGCGCTCCATGGCCAGCTTGGCCAGCCGGCTTTCGATACGGCCGGCCAGCGACACCGTCAACGCCAGGCTATGCCGGCTGTAGGTCTGCGCCAGGCCGGACACATCGATGACCCCAAGCACGCCGCCGTCCAGCGGATCGCGGATGACCGTGGCCGAGCAGGTCCAGCGCTTGATGCCGGCGCAAAAATGCTCGGCGCCGTGAATTTGCACGGGCTGTTGCAAGGCCAGCGCGGTACCGATGGCATTGGTACCGCAGTTGAGCTCCGTCCAGTCGCAGCCGGGAATCAGGCCCACTTCCCCGGCCGGCTCGACGATACGCATATCGCCCTCCTGCTGGAGGATCATCCCGTCGGGATCGGCCAGCAGCATGATGGTGCCGGTCTGGGAGAGAAACTCGCGGGTCTGCTGTATCAGCGGCAGGCTGGCACTGAGCAGGCGATCGTTCCTCTCCCGCCGGGCGCGCAGGGCCCCTTCGTCAAGCGGTGGCGGCGCGGCGCCGGCACCGGGATCGACCTGGCCCACCAGACAGCGGCGCCAGGAATCGTCGACCACGCAGCGCAATTCTCCGGCACTCGCCTCACCGCCGTCGATCAAGTGTTCCCAGGCGGACATGATGCTGGCGTCGTGGTCGGGATGAGAAAACCAGTCCATCGGTGTGCCGGCTTCTTGCATTCCGTGTCTCCTTGCAGGGGCCCGCTCGATGCGGGCTCGGATGGCCGGTTCGCCGGCTCGTTCTCTTGTCTTGTCTGCTTTGCGGGACCAGGGCCCGCCCCTCCTGCATGCTA